>CAJUHM010000025.1 GCA_910586475.1 uncultured Muribaculaceae bacterium
ATTTTATCAGTTTAGGCTTGCACAAATCATATAAATAATATTCATTAACGCCGGGAGCACATCTCTCCGGCGTCAACAAATTAAACTGCACCCCAAAAGTCTTGTGTCTGACTTTTGGGGTGCAGTTCAATTATTAACGTATCGGGGACTCAATTTGATCTAAATCCAGACGCCCGATTTCTGTGAATCAGAAATGGTAGTAGAAACCTATGCTGAGATCATTTCCGCTGAGATTCAGACCACCTTTTGAATTGTAAGCGGGTTTTGCGGCATCGTTGACGCCCTGATAGCCGAGCATACCGATATGGGCCTGAACGGAGAAGTTGTCAGTCAGATTGATAGCGACACCCGGCTTCAGTCCGATTTCCCATACACAAGCTGTATCCGAATCATCATCATCCATGCTTGTCCAGCCAAGTCCTACGCCGACAGTGCCGTCAACGAAGAGATTGACCAGATTGTTTTCGGAACGGAAGAATGTGTAGCGCACATAAGGATTGAAGCGGAAAAGATTTGTCGAGAGATCGCGTCCGTTGAAATGGGTGTACTGCCAGCCGATCACAGTTCCGATTGCAAATTTCGAATTGAGATTGTAGCCGATTTCAGGAAGAATGGAAAATTCGTTGGTTCGCTTGCCTCCATCATGCATGAATCCGACTTCACCACCTACATAGAGATTATTCTGTGCTGAACCTGTGAGAGCTGCGAGTGCTACAAGAGCCATTGCCAAAAATTTTTTCATAATGTCAGTTTTTAGTGATTAATGATGTGATGAATTAATTTTACGAATACTATAACGCAATCCTCATAGGAATTGTTCAGAAAAAATATCGTTTTTTTTCAGATTATCGTTTTTTTCGTTTCAGGCAACGTGGTTTTTTGCAAATTTTGTGCTCAGTTTCCATCTATTTGTTATTTTTGCAGTGGAAACGACTTAGCTCAAAAACTCCTCTACTCCGGCAGAATATTTGTTATTAAACAACCTCATAATTCAAGATGAAAAGTAAATTATTCCTGTCACTTGTCCTCTCCGCCACCTGTCTCGGTGCGGGGGCCCGGACCATTATTGAATCCCCCCGCTTCGACAACAACTGGTCGGCCGGCCTCGACGGCGGTGTGACCACACCGCTTGCTGACGGCTATGCATTCTTCGGGGACATGCGCGCTATTATCGGCGCTCATGTCCAGAAACAGATTTCGCCAGCGTTTGGCATCGGTGCCGAAGCCACATTCGGGATCAACACCTCTTCGTGGTATCCCATCCGCCAGTCCACAGCGTTCGACAATTCCTATGTAGGTGTCTATGGTGCGGTAAACCTCATGAACCTTTTCGGCGGCTACAACTGTTCGGTGCGTCCGTTTGAGATCGAAGTTGTTGCCGGCGCAGGCTGGGGTCACGATTATACCAACAATGGTCCTAATGAAAATTACACCCTTCCGGACGCAAACTATTTTGCCACAAAAGCCGGATTAAACCTCAATTTCAATGTCAACGAACATGTGACCCTCGCGCTCAAGCCATATGTCAGCTGGAACATGACCGGCAGTCCTTATGAAGGATTTCCGGAAGTCAGCCAGACAAGTGCTGCCTACTCTCGCAAAATGGCGACATTCAACTGCCTTGTCGGCGTGACCTACAACTTCGGACCGCGATTCAAATGCGTTTCCGAATCCGACAATTCGGAAATCGAGAAGCTCAACAACGAAATCAACCGGCTCAGAAGCGAAATCGCCGCCTGCAACAGCGCGACTGCGGCTGCCGTAGCCACAGCCGCGGATCTGGCCACACAACTCGAAGCCTGCAAGAACCGCAAACCGGAAGTGATCAAAGAGGTCAACAACAATCTTGAAAGCGTGCGCTACATCTTCTATCAGATCGGAAGCTCGACAATCACAGCCGACCAGATGCCAAACGTCGAAATGGTCGCCTCTTATCTCAAAAACCACAAAGGTTCGAAAGTTATTGTCAAAGGTTATGCATCGCCTGACGGAAACCTCGAACTAAACACCCGTCTCGCAGCCGCCCGCGCTGAATCAGTCAAGAACGCCCTCATTTCCAAATATGGAATCAAAGCCGACCGCATTGTGGCCGAAGGCGAGGGTGTCGGAAGCATGTTCAGCGAAAATGACTGGAACCGCGTTTCGATCTGCACACTCGAATAAACAGTCACGCATTCTGGATCAACAGAATCTCATCCCGCAGCTGAACGACAGAGTCAGCCGCGGGATGAACTTTTTCCGGAAAACCGACGTTTATCTTGCGGGCATCCGCTATGCCATCGAGTCAATTCATCACAATTCAATTATGCGTAACATTCTTTTTAAAACCGCCCTATCCCTTACGGCAGTCCTTTCCGGTCTGCCGGCTGCAGGCGCGGCTGTAACTCCCGAAGATATCATTGCGGCAATGCGCGGAATCGACTGCTACAGATCAAAAGCTTCGTTCAGCGTCACAATGCCGCAGCTCAATGATGACATCGTCT
The DNA here is from genome assembly GCA_910586475.1 of uncultured Muribaculaceae bacterium. Taxonomy (GTDB): domain Bacteria; phylum Bacteroidota; class Bacteroidia; order Bacteroidales; family Muribaculaceae; genus Paramuribaculum. The sequence goes on from CAJUHM010000025.1 coordinate 2,484, forward strand.
ACTCGCTCGATCTTTTTCAGAAAGCAGCCCCCGCCGACAGCCTGCTTCCATGCGACTACCTCATCGACTGGGAAATGACTTCGCGCGAGGAGCCGATAAAGGGTTTCACAGCCTACTTCGACGGAAACCATTACCGTTATGCCGGCGAGCGACTTCAGGAATTCCATATGAAATGGGATCCCGTTCCGTTCAGCGGCACATTGTCCGGAAACGACACTCCGAAAGGAGTGCAACGCACGGCCCAGTTCGCAAATCTGCTGCCGGCAACCATTGCCGAAGAACTTGAAAGAATCATGCGCAGCGACCGTTACAAGATAGTTTTCCACCCTGACACTATTGTTGCCGGACGAAAATGCATCGCAATCGAAGCCGTCATGCGTCTGAAAGGCGTAATAGCGATGGAGGCGACCTACACATTTGATCCCTCTGACCTTCTGCCGCTCTTTTTCGACTTTGAAAACAATCCCGGTTCTTTGAGTGAACAGACAGTCACCGTCCGCTTCTCAGACAGATCGGTATCCTCCGGATGCCAGGCCATAAGCGAGGAATCACTCATGAAACTATATCCGGAAGTATTCGAGCGTTTCCGCGAAAGCGATTTCCGGATCGAGAATCTGCCGGGCAGCAGAATGCCCGGATTCGCTCTGCCTACAACCACCGGTGAGCGCTACATGCGACGCACAGCCGACAGATTCGCATCTCCGACAATCATAACGATCCTCGATGCATCCCATGCCTACACCCCCGAAACCGTCAGCCAGCTGCGACAGGCCTGCGACGCCCTCCCATTCAACGCAGACCTCATCATGGCCTTCGTTGACAAACATGTCGACGCGATCGAAGCCATAGTGCCTCGCCTGAGAACTGGTGAACATCTGCTGATGGGAGCCTCGCCGCTCGCCAGAGACTGCGGAGCCGCCTCGCTTCCTGCCGTCATTCTGACTGACACAACCGGAACGGTCCGCGACGTAATCGTCGGGATGAACAATGATCTTGCCTCAGATGTTATACAGAAGATGGTTCTGATCTCGCAGAATCAGCTAAAAAACCCGAACCCGACGATCACGAAAAAAACTACTGATAATCAAAATGAAATTATAACCTCTATGGAAACCGTACATTTCAAAGACACCCCCTGCCACACCTATGGAACACTGCCCGCAGTCGGTTCCAAAGCTCCCGAATTCAGCCTGACGGGAGCCGATCTTTCAACGATTAATTCCAGTGACTACAAAGGAAAGACAATCGTTCTCAACATATTTCCGAGCCTCGACACAGAAGTGTGTGCCCGCAGTGTGCGACGTTTCAACGAAGAGGCCGGCAACCTCGGCAACACAGCTGTCATCTGCGTGTCGGAAGACCTGCCCTTTGCCATGTCCCGCTTCTGCACGATCGAAGGACTTCAGAATGTCACACCCGCATCCGCATTCCGCTCGCCTATGTTTGGAGAAAAATATGGAGTGATGTTGGTCGACGGGCCGCTTGCAGGCCTGCTGACGCGCGCCGTCATCATCATAGGTCCTGACGGAACGGTCAGATACCGCGACCTTGTCAACGAGATCACCGACGAACCTGACTACGAAGCTGCTATCAGAGTTCTGACCGAAAAATGCTGACATCTGTCACGATAAGAAATCAAAAAGTGTGTCATGACTGTCCGTAATGGGCGTTATGACACACTTTTTTTCTTAATCCTCTCGGCGCGGGTCTTATCGCAGAGCAGACATCAGCCTGGTGCGTTTAATTCTCGGGACATAGCCCACAACAGTGTCCGCTGTACCATGACCGACAATAACGACAAGAGCCTCCCCTTCGTCACTGCGATCCGAATCCGCACGGAAATAGCAGCGGCTGATTTCATGATTGCCGATCTCTCTGTTGTAGACAACCATATCCGAGGGAATCGAAGCGATAATTTCAAGGATATTTTCCCTCGGCGCGGCATTCGGCCCGACAGCGACCTCGCCTTTAATGGACTTCAGACCAATATTATTGAAAATCTCACTGCCGTTTCTAATAACTTCCATTCCGTCTATTGCGCCGACTCTCTCATAGATCTGTCGCAACGAACCCGGATCTTCCGGCTGCGGAAGACTGGCCACAACCATTACCGGATAGTGGTCTGAGGGATTACGCGGTGTGTAGGCCTTCGATTCGATCTCGCCGGGAGCGTCCTTAAGCTCCGAAGCTGTTCCATCTCCGTCGTCGGTCCGATATGTATCGGTCAGCACTCCGTAGCGCTTGATCACGACATCGGGCGTCACAAAAACATGGTCTATACGCGATTTGCTGTATCCGTTCGTATAGTAGCCGTTGAAAGTTCCGTTGGGAGCATAGCGGATGCCGGCCACTTCATAAGAGTCGAGCATATCGCCGTTGCCGAGCATCGTCCTGTAGGACTGATGGGTCTGGTCCACATTAAAGTCGCCTGTCACAAACGCAGGCGCTCCGCCGGCAATTTCCTCAATGCGTCTTTTGACAAGGTTCGCACTTTCGATGCGGGCCTGTTTCCCGACGTGGTCCATGTGGAGATTCATAAAGACAAAAACCTGCCCGGAGGGATAATGATAGAACTTTCCCCAGGAACAGATGCGCGGACAGACGGCATCCCAGCCCAGACGTCCGGGCGTTTCAGGTGTTTCCGAAAGCCAGAAATCACCGCTGTCCAGAAGCTCGAACAGATCAGTGCGGTAGAAGATCGCCGAGTGCTCACCCTCGGCAACCCCGTCTTCACGACCGACTCCGGTATAGGCATATCCCGGAAGACGATTGACCAGACTGTCGAGCTGATGGCGGAAACCCTCCTGAGTGCCGAAAATCTCAAAATTATGAAAACGCACAAGGTCCGCTATGTAAGGAAGGCGACGCCCCCAGCCATTTCCGGCCACAGAGTCACTGTGGTTGGCCTGACGCAGGTTGTAACTGGCAACATTAAAACGGGCCGGTCCCATCTCAGACCTCGCCGCAACCGGCAGGCTGCAACAGCCGAGAACAGTAAGAATAAACAGAATTTTTAAGCGATGCATTATGACAATAATAATTTTTAAGGTAAGGCGATTGATTTTGATTTGTCAAAATTACAAAAAATACCCGTTGACACCGACGTTTCAAATGGCTTTTTTTGATAGGAATCAATTAATTTGTATCTTTGCATAGCCACACAACAACCGGAATTTTGCCATGTCAATCAAAAAGATGTTAAAAAAAATTTTTGCGCCTGATCCTATTGACGCAAACAATGCTGACGCCGCTCAACAACAGGGCATTCCGCCAACAGAAGTAACCGCCAACCAGATACTTGAAGCCGTAAAAGAAAACTTTCTCCTCTCGGAAAAAATACTTTCCACCCCCTATAATTACCTCTTCCATACCTCCTACATCATCTACATCAAAGCTTCGAACTTTTCGCAGCTTTCAGCCAGTCTGCCGTTTCTGGCCGGAGGCCTCGAGAAAATGCTCGTTGAAATGATCCGCAAGCGTATCAGCACCGACTATCCATCATATCGTCCTCACTCTCAATACTGGCAATTCCAAATCGTAGAAATCCCTAAAGGCGCCGTAATCGACGGAGTAACCGAAGAGGAGATGAAGACGGGGGCATTAATCCAGATCCGCTCGGATCTGTTCCCACCGAACGAAAACGATGACCGGGACTCTGCCTCGACAGACCGTATCGTGACCACCGTCCACGGCGTCAACTCTCTTAGAGCCATCAGAAACTGTATAAATCCGGATATTCTTGCCACGATCGACCTGATCGAAAAAGACCGCATCAGACTCAACTTCGTTCTTGACAAATCCGAACCGCAGCCTACCGGACGCAACACCTCGCCCCACTCCTCCGCACGAAAAACGCAAGCGCCCGTCCCTCAACCCTCGACCATGAAGATGGCCGCAGATTATTATGCGACACTCGAGGCTCAGGATGGAGAATTTCTCGAAGGTGCGGCCGGCAGACGGATCCACACAATTGCCATGACCGTCGACGAAATCCACATTGTCGGACGCAGTTCCATGCCTGGACATCCGGGCGTGCAGATAGCGCGCGTAAACAGCGACCGGATCCTGACACCCCACGTGAAAATCCGCCGGAATCCATCAGCCGGGACTTTCGAGCTGTCGGCAATCGGCCCTACCCGTCTCAACCAGCGTCTTCTCAGGCCGGACCCGAATGCGTGGATTCCCCTCCCAAAGAAATCGACATTCATCCTTGACGACGAAATCCAGCTTTGTTTCCGCGCAACAGCATCGTCTACGGATTGATATAAACAACATTTTCCATACTATAGCCAACACCGTCCGACCATGCTGAATATTCTATTCGCCGTATGCCTCCTGCTCCTTGTCGGGTATCTCTGTGTGAGTCACTTCAAAAACCTCCCTCGATGAATCAATCAAAAGCTACAGCAACATTCTTTGGCGCAACCGATACCGGACGTGTCAGAAAAAACAACGAAGACAACTATATCGCCTGCGAGATCCGCGGAGGCTCCCACATACTCCTTGCCGCCATCGACGGCATCGGAGGCTACGAGGGGGGAGAAGTCGCCGCACGCATTGCACGTGACACTATTATAGCCTACGTCAACGACTCTGCCGACGGCAACTGCCTTGATGTCCTGAAAAGCGCCGTCACTGCGGCAAACAATGAAATCGTGGCACAGAAACAGCAAGACCCCAAGAGATCAAATATGGGATGTGTTCTCTCTTCCGCGATCATATCGCTGGAGGAAAGCCGTCTATACATGGTCCACATCGGCGATTCGCGACTCTATCGCTTCACCCCCGACAGCGGACTGACAAAACTCAGCCACGACCATTCTCTTGTCGGATTCCGCGAAGAAATCGGCATGCTGACCGAGGAACAGGCGATGAAACATCCGCAGCGAAACATAATCGAACGCTCGCTCGGAGATATATTTCACTCGCCCGACGACGAAAATTTCCTCGACGCAGGCATATTCCCCATTTTCGGGCCTACACAGTTTCTATTCTGCTCCGACGGACTCAGCGACATGATCTATTCGGATGAGATTGCCGGAGTGCTCGCCTCTGACAAAAGCGCGCGCGATGAAGTTAACCGGCTTATCGACATGGCCAATGAAGCCGGCGGAAAAGACAACATCACGGCCGTAGTTGCAAAGCTCTGCCTACCGATGTCCGCATCCGGGTCAGCCGTCTCAACCTCATTCAACGGAATCAGCGACCTCCCTCCGGCCGACAACAGCGACGACATGATCGCAGAAGATCCTGACCCTCCAACTACGCCTGCATCCGGTCACAACAATAAAAGACAAGACGGTCTTACCCGTTTCAGAATATATCTGATCACGACTGTCATTGCATTTCTTGCCGGAGGAACTGTCGGCTACTACATCGGATCTTTCACAAGCGAACAACGCGCCCAGAAGGCTATCGAAGCCGCTAAAATTGCAATTGCCAATGGGGATTCCGTAGCCACGACATTTAATCTGCCGGCCGAATCAGTGGCCAATCCACAACGGTTCGGCGAACAGACAGCAGACTCTATGAATAAAATATACCAGCATGTTGCCGACAGCGCTCGGAAAAATTGAATAGAACCACACCAAAAAACAATAATCCTACGTAATGAAAAGCGACTCTCCCATTATGGGCTATCTGCTTTGCGCCATCATGTTTGTGATCGGCTGCTTCGCCATGCTCTCAAACTATAATGCACTTTTCAGCGATGTCGAACGCGATATCGCCTCCGGCCGCACTTTGCTGCTCGACCGGTCTTTCAGACCGGATTCTGTCCGCCGACTGCTGCTCGACGGCGGCTATCTTGAAGATCCAGCCGACGCGACACTGATCTCAACATGGCTGGCCGAACGCATCGCCACTGATGGGACACCCGAAAATCTTGGCGAGCTCAACCGTCCGAACTTCAAGTGCGATGCCAGATCGGCCTACAGTCAGGGGGGCGAACGAATCAAAGCTCGAGTCAAAGCTGACTTCAGGAATCTCGGCATGGATGAAGAGTGGCTTGCCGCCGATAAATCGCAACTATCCTCAGACTTCGGAAACGGCCCGGCCACAATCACCGTCAACATCCTGAATTCGAAGGAAACCGCCGACGCCCCACTCTCGGGTGTGACAGTCCGGCTGCGCGAACATCTGACAGACTCCGCAGAAACCAACAATGGCAAAACCGACGGCAAGGAAGCAGTGATCAATGTCGAGACCCGCGGTTTCGCTGTCACTGATGCAAACGGACAGGCCCGTTTTCATCTCGAACCTGGCCACAGCTACAGCGTTGTTCCGATCGCACCCGGCTATGAATACGGACGCGAAAAGGGAACCACTCACACAGGGCAGCTCGGCGAAAACGGTCTCACACTCAACTTCCGCCAGCGCCCCCACCTCATCACTCCCTTTGACAGACACACCTTCCAGGCTCTCAAAAGCGACCGCGCTCTGATTGTCAGGACTCCGGCTCAGTTCAAAAACAGCCTGATCGCAGGAGGCGTCATCTTCCTGGCCTCATGGCTGGTCTTTTTCGCGTTCCTTATTGCGAGAGACCGAAAAATGAAAACCCGGACCGACTATCCGTTCGTCACGACGATCATGGTGCTCACCGCCATCGGATTGCTGGCAATATATGCCATGACCAATCCGCTGAACGACAAGACCTACGGGCTTAACATGGCAGAAGCACTTGCCGCAGGTCTGCTTGTCATGGGACTCGTCTCGGCCATCAATCCGACAAAATTCTTTGCTGGGAAAAGCCGCCTGCAGGGAGACGTTCTCCCGTTCGACCCTCTCGACCGAATGTTGTCCGGCAAGAAAAAACGTTCTCTGACATCGGCCACAGCCATTAGTTTCTCTACAGGCTTTACCTATCTGCTCGCAGCCGTAGCACTGATCATCGTTCTCGGAATTTTCGGCACCGGACCAGAAGGCAGCGACGCCCGAGTCAACCTCGGGGGCTTCCAGCCGAGCGAGATCTGCAAATATCTGATCGTCATATTCATTGCAGCATTCTTTGCTGAAAACGGAATGCTTTTGCAGGCTTTTTCATCGAAACTGACCTCACTCTCTGCCCGCCGTAAGGCCGGAATCGTGAGCGTCATTGTCGCAGTCATGTTAGGTCTGATGATGCTGTATCTACTGGTTCTAAGCGACATGGGACCTGCTCTTGTCGTGCTGGTCACCTTCATACTCCTCTATTCGATGGCCCGCCGCGATTTCGCATCCCTGCTGCTGGGACTGGTTTCGTTCATCGGAATAATGCTGGCTGCACGTGCCATCAACAACACCCTTGCAACTCTTTCGATTGCCGCAGGCGTGTGGCTCGCCGTCTGGCTCATCTACGGATGGGTCCGTTCTCGCCAGATCCATGAAAGCGCAATCATTATCAATCTTCTGATTGTTGTCTTTGCTCTCGGTGGTCCTATACTCAACGCTATGGGCGCCGAATCGGAAGCCGCCCGACTGACGAACCGTACAGAAATGGCATGGGGCGGACAATGGAACAATCATGTTCCGGGAGGCGATCAGGTCGCCCAGGGAATCTGGAGCGCAGCCTCAGGAGGCATGACCGGAATGGGACTCGGAAACGGATCTCCATCGGTTGTCCCCGCTTTCCACACAGATATGGCCTTCACATCTGCGGGCGAAATGCTCGGTTTCGCAGGATCGCTGCTGATAATCGTCTGCTTCATCGTTCTTATCCACCGTTCAATGCTGATCGGACGACGTGCCGCACAGCCTTTCACGATGTATCTCGTCATGGGCATAGCCCTGCTTACCGGCGTCCAGTTCCTGCTGATCGTTTTCGGATCGCTCGGAATCGTGCCGCTGACCGGAGTCACCGTTCCGTTTCTAAGCTATAGCCGCACAAGCCTAATAGCCACCCTTGGCGCATTCGGGTTTGTCGTTGCGGCTTCACGCATCAGAGCCACAGAGAGCCAGCTCGAATATGCGCGCACATTCACAGGTCCGATAGCCGCCAGCGTTATCTTTTTCATGACCGGCGCAGTGGTCGTTCTGATCTCGCTCGCTAACTATCAGATCATTGACAAAGATTCGACACTTATCCGCCCGGCCTATATCACAAACACAATGGGAGCGCGCGTCATCGAATACAATCCACGCATCAACATGGTGCTCAGCCGCCTGCATGCCGGTAACATCTACGACTCCAACGGCCTCCTGCTTGCTACAAGCTCGCCCGACTCTCTCCGCTCGGCGATCGGCAGCCTCAAGGCCGCAGGCGTCAATCCGGCCGACATACGACGCGAAGCCCACCGCAGAAAGTCCCGCTACTACTCGATGGGCAACCATATGCTGTTCATGCTCGGCGATGCCGGATCGAAAAAAGTGCTCGGTTATCTCGACTCAGATCCGATCGGCTTCATGGCCGAATCGCGATATGCCGGCGAACTGCGGGGACTGCCGATTCCGACCACTCCGGTCTCACTGTCATCCGACAGATTCAGGGCTGACCGATTCATGCCTCATGAAAAGAAAACCTGGAATCTGAACAAACGTGATTATACCAGCCTGCTCCCCTTCCTTGAAGACGGGCTGTACAACAACCCGAAAATTGAAGAATTCAACAGCCGGCGAGGTGAAGAACGCGACTTGTATCTCACTGTCGACGCCAGACTCCAGAAAATGCTTCAGGAGGACTTCGAACGTTACTTCCCGACCTCTCAGCTAAGAAGTCTCGACAGACTGAGAGCTTCGGTCGTGGTCCTCAACGCTTCGACCGGCGATCTACTGACCTCGGCCAACTATCCGGTGCCGGATCAGGATTCCATCATCCGGCTCAACGACGCGGAAATCTACGGCGACGCCCCATTTGAAAAAATCCCGCATCACGCTCCGCTGACCGAACGCGACCTCGGAATGACGTTCATGACGGCACCCGGGTCGACAGCCAAGGTGATAACAGCTCTTGCCGCACTCAAAGGACTCGGTGCGGATGCCTCCCATCTGGAATACAACATCTCAATGGATGAAGAGATCGAACGGAGCGCACGTCTGACCGGAAGAATGTCGATGGAGAAAGCGATCGTCCACTCATCGAACAACTATTTCATACATCTCCTCCACGACCGCAACCTCTATCCCCAGCTCAACGACATCTATGAAGCTGTCGGCACCCGCCTGACCGACCGCGACGGAAAGTCCGTCACCTCCTACTTCTTCAATATCGGAGAGCTGAACAGCTCTCTGCCCTTCAACACGTTGCTTACACAAATAGGTCGAGAAGGCCTCCGTTCCTACCGGACCGCCACCAATCCGCCACCACGGACAAAAGAGATCCGACGGCTCTGGAATCGAAACGAAATGGCACTCGCATGGGGACAGGGCGCGCTAAGAGCCACTCCGCTTGCAATGGCCCGCGTGGCTGCCATCGTGGCCAACGACGGGGATCTCGCACCGACACGCTACGTAAAAAAAATAGGAAATTCAGTCCGGCCTATACCGTCTGCGGTAAACATCGTCGGGAAAAACGAGGCCTCGATTCTGCGACAATACATGCAGGAAGAGAGCCAGCGATGGAGCGAACTGCCCAACAGACCTGGAGAAAAAACCTCGATCGGGGGCAAGACCGGAACTCCGGAACGCGCCGACCGCCGTGGCAACAAGCACTGCAACGACACGTGGTACGTCTGCTTCATGCAAAGCAAAAAGCTCAATGCACCGATTGCAGTCGCACTCCGCCTCGAACGCACTCCCGGCTTCACTTCATCTGTCGCTGCCGAAACAATGGCCCGATGTGTCATCCCGACTCTGAATGCAGCTGGCTACAACATCTATTAACACTCGAACGCTTTCACAAAAATGGCATCATTTTTCAAAAAAATAGGAACCCGGATAAACCATCTTGCCGACATAATCAACGGCACCACTCCATCAGAACCCTCCCCGACAGAGACACAGAACCAGAAGCCGGTCCCGCAACCAGAAACAAAGACTCAGAAAACGACAGAAACTCAGCCGGAAGCCGAGGCCGCTTCACCCGCAGAGAAGATCGCTCCGACAACAGAACCGGAACTTTTCAACAACGCAATCGACAAACGTGACCGCGCAATCCGTTTCCTGATCGACGAATTCCGTGAATCAGCCGGATCAGACTCGAAGCTTCTCGAATCGCTCTATATCAATGTCATTGTCGACCGCGAGGATTTCGATGTGACCCATTACTCATGGGCCGATGAATCGTTCAGGAAACAGCTGCGCTTAGCCCTCGACAACGTAATGCTCTCGGCGATCGGACGCCGCACGCTCGAAATCCGTTTCGTCACCACAGAACGCCTGCCGGAGAGTGCCAGACCGGTAATCGAGGAAGTCCTCTACTATTCCTTCGTAAGCGCCCCAAAACCGACACAGCACATTCGTGCCACGGTCAGCATCATCGAAGGAACAGGGTCGCTTGCAAAAGAGGAATATCTGCTTGACTCGTCCATCAGCAAGACCTATTGCATCGGCCGCGGACCGATGTCGAACAAGCCTGGCGCAATACGCCCTAACGACATCGTCATACGCGACAACGACCCGGACGCCACACTGCAGCAGAACAACAACTGCGTCAGCTCGGCCCACGCCGAGATAATAGCCGACAACGGCCGTTTCCTGCTCAAAGCCTGCAAATGGGGATGCCGTCCGATGGGGGGTGCCCCGACAAAGATAATCTATGACGGTGCCGAACATGAAGTCATGGACACATTCATGAAACATCCGCTTAACGACAACTATCTGATCCGTCTCGGAAATGCGGTTGTCCTGCGGTTCAACACAATCACAGACTGACAAATGCCATTTTCCGAAGAATATCAGCGCCTAATGTTAATCGGCCGCGGAAGCTTTGCAACCGTCTACAAAGTACGGCATAAAAAGCTCGGCTATATCCGCGCGATCAAAATTTCCAACGAACTGGTCAGCGACGAAAACGACAAAGCCTACCAGAGCTTCCTCAATGAGTGTCGCCTCCTATTGCAAATCAGCAACGGATGCCATCCGAATATCGTCCACATCTACCAGCCACGCCTCATCAATGACAGGGCTCTGGTCGAGATGGACTTCGTCGACGGAGTGACACTGACTGATTACGTAAAGGAACACCGTTTCATTCCAATGAGCGAATTCCGGCAATTCGCCAGCGGTATTGTCGGTGCCGTCGGCTACTGCCACGCCGATCTCTACCGTTTTCTGATGAATCCCGACGAAGACGACCTCGAAACGGATCCGGACGACGGATCGCGTTTCCTGATCTCGCCCGAAAAGGAAAAAGAACTGCAGAAACGCTATTGCGTCAACCACAACGACCTCCACTCCAACAACATCATGCGACGCCACTACGACGGGAACTATGTGCTTCTCGATTTCGGTCTCGCAATTCAGGCCCAACACTGCATCAAAAGCAGCTCCAGAGCCGACGGAGCCTATGAATACTCATCGCCCGAGAAACTCGACGGCGGAGAAATCACTGCGGCATCGGATGTCTACAGCCTTGGCGTTCTGATGTACGAAATGCTGACCGGAAGCGTCCCGTTCGTAATGGGAACATCCGGATCAATGGCCGAGATCAGCCGCATCTATGACCGGCAGCTCCATGAGATTCCCGCCAGTCCGGGTCCGTTACGTCAGGCCGCATTCGAAACCATGAACCCTGGCAAGAACTATGTCAAAGACTATCCGGAAGAGCTGGAAGCGATCATAATGAAATGTCTTGAAAAGCGTCCGGAAGACCGCTATCAGAATGCAAAGGAACTCCATAAAGCCCTCATGGACGTTTTCTCGATGACAGTTGAAACTCATGATGACGAATCAAAAAACGTCATAAAAGCCATGCAGGCAAGCATTGACTCCCTGAAAAAAGAGAATGAATCCCTACGCCGGCGTCTTGCGGAATGCTCCGGCAGCGAACCGTTGCGCCCTCCTCTTTACAAAGCCGGCGATATGATCGAATCAATGATCGTCTGTCACGTCGACAGATCAGGCGAACACGGACTTCTCATCGTAACACGCAGTGACAGTCCCGAACGCTGGTGTCGTAAGGTCGACGAAGAAGATTTCGAGCTCTTCTCTCTCGAATCGCAGCAATGGTACAGCGAAAACTGCTTCATAATCCCGCGCGGCACCCATCTGCCGACCCGCAGCGAGATAGCCCTGATCAGAAAGTCGCTCCCGATCACGCCCGAACTGCCCGACCGGCTGATCTGGTGTGGCGACAGCGAAAACGGTCAGGCGTTTGCAATCGATCTCTCTACAGGCGAAGAATTCTCTGCACCCCGCCAGCATGCATCGTTCTGGGCAATTAAAGTATTCTGAATCTATCAATCCCAATTGGCTGAGTAACAAAATGAGCTTAACCGTCCGCCAGTCAAACATCGAGTTACTACGGATCGTGTCGATGATGACCGTCATCCTCGTCCACCTCGACGGAGCCACCCTCGGACTGCCGCTGCCATCCGGACTGTCCGCCACAAACGGGCCCGACATATGGAAACTGGTTGTCGAATCGGTCACCATTATCGGCGTGAACTGCTTCACACTAATTTCCGGCTACTTCGGAATCAGAGCGTCAGTCGGAGGACTTCTGCGGCTGACAGCCGTCTGCATCTTCTATTCCGTCGGACTCTACAGTCTCGCAGCCGCTTCCGGAATTGTCGGATGGTCGTTCGGAAGCTGGATAGAATCGTGGATGGTCTACACCCACACGGACCTGTGGTATGTACCGGCCTACATGCTCCTATATCTGCTGAGCCCGTTTCTGAACGCCGCCATGGCCAGCTTGACCGAGCGGCAGATGACTCTCTGGACAGCCATGTTCACAATTGCCAACATCTGGTGCGGATGGGTATGGGACGCCACATTCAACCCGACAGGCTACACCCCCGTGCAACTCATAATGATGTATCTGATCGGACGCTGGCTTGCACGGCGAGACAACAGCCTGGTCCGGCACAACGTCATAATGCCGATCGGCATCTATCTCCTGTCGACAGGCGTGACCTTCGCCGCATCGCTCTACATGCCAGCCGTAAAGGCCTTTGCCTACAATGCTCCGTGGGTAATCGTATCGTCAGTGGCCCTTTTCATGTTCTTCGCAAGATTGAACTTCCGGTCGACGATTGTGAACATGCTCGCAAAAGGCGCGTTTGCCGCCTATCTGATCCATAAGAATCCGCTCGTATGGGGCGGAATAGTGCGTCCTGCCGCCATTGATATATGGCAGCAGAACTCACTGATCCTCTATTCGGCATTCTGCCTCGGATTCACCTGGCTGATCTATCTGCTGTCGGCTGTGGCAGATGCCGTCAGACGGTGGCTATTCAGGAAGGCCGAACTTCTGGCCGACTATAAAGTCAAGATACAGACGCGAGAATAGATCATTGTTGGCCTTCGTGTAACGCACATCGGTGAACACCTGCGCAAGCGAAGTCTTCCCGTTCTCGGCAACAAAACGCCTGCTGTCATCGCGCGCTTCCTTTTCAGCGTAGATCCCCCGGATTCGCTCTTCGGAATAATCATGATACTTCTCCGAATGGACCACCGCCTCAACCGGAATGCGGTCGCTGACCTGGGGATTGCCCTCGGGGTAACCGACCGAAAGTGTGATCAGTGGCACCACTCTCGACGGAAGCTCGAGCTCACGCGCAATCTCATGCGCATTATAGGTCGTAGTCCCGAGATAGCAGCATCCGAGACCGTTCATTTCGGCAATCGTACAGAATTGCTGAGCAAAAATAGCCGTATCGATAACAGCCGTCATGAATGACTGGAAATTATCATAGCCCGGAACAGCATCGCTCGCCTCACACCATTTGACAAAACGGTTGAAATCAGCACAGAACGTAAGCACCACACTACAACCTTCAGTCTGAGGCTGATTGAAATGGAGAGGAGCGAGAGCACGCTTACCCTCGGCCGAACGTGTCACCACGACACTGTAAAGCTGCATATTGCCCGTAGTCGGAGCCTGCGCGGCCGCATCAAGCATAGTCTTAAGGTCTTCGTCTGTCACAGGGCGGGCGCTGTAGGCACGTACCGTACGGCGCGTCTTGAAATACGTCAGGTCAATCATAATTTGTTTTATTCATCGGTTTAGAGTAGATATAGACTCTTTTCTGCGTAAATTTAATAAATCTTTTCGAATTCAGACGAATCCCGAAAATTCTGATTTGCAATTGCCGCAATTTGTGACTAACTTCGCATTGTGATTCACATCTTCCCAGCACAATGAACAAGTTCCAGCCATTCAGCCTCAACATACGCGGTGAGCTCCACCGATTCGACAGACCGGCCATCATGGGAATCATTAATGTGACCCCGGACTCATTTTTCCAAGGCTCGCGCACAAACGAAAGCGATGCCATTGCCCGACGGGTCAGCAGGATGATTGCCGACGGCGCAGACATAATCGACATCGGCGGCTACTCATCACGGCCAGGAGCCTCAGACGTAGCCCCGGACGAAGAACTGCGCCGGCTTGAAAAAGGACTCAGCATAATCCGGAAGATCGACAGTTCAATCCCCGTATCAGTCGACACATTCCGCGCCCGCGTCGCAAAAACCGCAATCATGCAACTCGGAGCCGACATAATCAACGACATCAGTGGCGGCGATCTTGACAACAGCATGTTTGAAACCGTGGCAACGCTTAAAGCCCCCTATATCCTCATGCACATGCGCGGCACCCCGGAAACCATGCAGTCGTTCACCGACTACACCGACGTGACCCTCGCCGTCGGAGCCGATCTCTCCGAAAAACTGAGCCGGCTGGAAACTCTTGGAGTCTGCGACACAATCGTCGACCCCGGATTAGGATTCGGAAAAACAGTCGAACAGAACTACCGGCTCCTTTCAGACCTCCCCTACCTGACAGAACTTCTGCGCAGACCGATACTTATCGGACTTTCACGCAAATCGATGCTGACACGTCCCCTTTCGATCACTCCAGCCGACGCCCTTGCCGCAACCGTCGCCGCCAACACAATCGCACTCTCTAAAGGCGCCTCGATTCTTCGGGTCCACGACGTCGCAGAAGCCTGCCAGACGCGAACCATACATAACCACACACACACACCCTCACTCGCAGCCAGCCTATGATCTCGTTTTCACTGCTCGATGCCCTCGACATCACGATAGCCGCCCTGTTGCTCTTCTACATCTTCCGGATCATGAAAGAATCCGGGACACTCAACGTTTTCTTCGGACTGCTCGCCTTCATAACCGTCTGGGTACTCGCCTCACCCATATTCGGCATGAAACTGATCGGAACCGTGCTCGACAAATTCATGTCGATCGGCCTGATCATAATCGTCATACTCTTCAAAGACCAGATCAAACGCTTCCTTGTCGAACTGGGCGACCACAAACGATGGAGAGTCCTGAGGCGGATGTTCCACCACTCCCGCGCCGGCAAAGGATCAGACGGAACCGACTCATTCATCTTTCCAATCGTCTACGCATGCATGAACATGGCCAAGACCCGGACAGGAGCCCTAATCGTAATCGAACAGTCCATCTCTCTCGAAGCCTACGAACGCTCCGGCGACATAATCGACGCCAACATCAACTCCCGGCTCATTGAAAACATATTCTTCAAAAACTCACCCCTCCACGACGGAGCACTCATAATTGCCCACGACCGGATCCAGTCGGCCGGATGCATTCTGCCAATCAGCCACGACACAAACATCCCACGGTCACTCGGACTACGCCACCGTTCAGCCCTCGGAATCTCACAAGCCACTGACGCACTGGCGATCGTGGTCTCTGAAGAAACAGGCTACATATCAGTCGCCCACCGCGGCGAACTGACCACCCGCCTCTCGACCTCCGAACTCGAACACCGGCTCTCGCAGCTCATCCCCGACGAATAGCCCGACTTCGGCGACAGCAACCAGTTAGCCGACAGCACAATACACCGACCCCGGCTTAAAAAAGCATCATTCATTTGCTTAAACCGAAGAAAATTCCTACCTTTGCAACGCAAACAAACCTCCTGGAGCGGTGCTCGAGTGGCTGAAGAGGCACGCCTGGAAAGCGTGTATACCCCAAAAGGGTATCCCGAGTTCGAATCTCGGTCGCTCCGCATAATCAAAATCCCGCAGATTACGAAACTGTGGGATTTTTTTCTATCTGAACGATCCTAACCACTATAACTTTTCAGTCAATGAGAAAATGGCGCATAGAAGACAGTGCAGAACTGTATAACATTACCGGCTGGGGACGAAAATACTTCTCAGTCAACGACAAAGGACACATCGCCGTCACACCCCGCGAAGGCTACGCCTCGGTCGACCTAAAAGAAGTCATGGACGAACTTCAGATCCGTGACGTCAGTGCCCCTGTGCTCCTGCGCTTTCCGGACATCCTCGACAACCGCATTGAAAAAATCTCCAACTGCTTCAAAAAAGCAGCAAAGGAATACGACTACACAGCCCAAAACTACCTCATCTACCCCATCAAAGTCAACCAGATGCGGCCCGTAGTCGAAGAACTCGTGAGCCACGGACGGAAATTCAACATCGGACTCGAAGCCGGATCAAAACCGGAACTCCACGCAGTCCTCGCCACCAATATCGCCGACAACGCACTCATCATCTGCAATGGCTACAAAGACCAGAATTTCGTCGAACTCGCCCTCCTCGCCCAGAAAATGGGACGCCGGATCTACCTCGTTGTAGAAAAACTCAACGAACTGCGCCTGATCGACAGCGTCGGACGCCGACTCGGCATCATCCCCAACGTCGGAATCCGAATCAAACTCTCCTCAACCGGATCAGGAAAATGGGAAGAATCAGGAGGCGACAGCTCCAAATTCGGACTCAACTGCAGCGAACTCCTTGAAGCCATCGACTATCTCCACGCCAACAACATGGAACAGTCGCTAAAACTGATCCACTTCCACATCGGAAGCCAGGTGACAAAAATTCGCCGCATCAAAAACGCACTTCGCGAAGCAACACAATACTACGTTCAACTCTCAAAAGCCGGATTCGACATCGACTTCGTCGACATCGGCGGCGGACTCGGCGTAGACTATGACGGAACACGCAGCTCCCTCTCCGAAAGCTCGATGAACTACTCGATACAGGAATATGCCAACGACGCCGTATCGCAACTCGTCGACGCCTGCGTCAAAAACGACATCAAACAGCCCAACATCATAACCGAAAGCGGACGATCACTCGCCGCCCACCACTCAGTGCTCGTATTCGAAGCCCTCGAAACAACAGGACTCCCCCAATGGGACGACAGCCAGAATGTCGACCCCGAAGCCCATGAACTCGAACGCGAACTCTATCAGATCTGGGACCGCCTCAACCAGCCACGCCTGTTCGAAAGCTGGCACGACGCCCTTCAGATCCGCGAAGAAGCACTCGACCTCTTCAACCTCGGACTCCTCGACCTCCGCACACGAGCCAACATCGAAAAACTCTTCTGGTCAATCGCACGCGAAGTCGGACAGATCGCCTCATCACTCAAACACGCGCCTGAAGAACTGAAAAAAGTAGCAAAAATGCTACCCGACAAATACTTCTGCAACTTCTCCCTCTTCCAGTCACTCACCGACTCATGGGCCATAGACCAAATCTTCCCCATCGTGCCCATAAGCCGACTTGACGAACGGCCAGACCGCAGCTGCACCATCCAGGACATCACCTGTGACAGCGACGGAAAAATAGCCAACTTCATCTCAACACAGGGAATCTCCAATTCCCTCCCCGTCCATAGCGTACACCCGGGCGAATCATACTACCTCGGAGTATTCCTCGTCGGAGCATATCAGGAAATTCTCGGCGACATGCACAACCTCTTCGGAGACACCAACGCAGTCCACATCAGCGTCTACAAAGACCGCTACGAAATCGACCGCATCATCGACGGCGAATCCGTAGCCGAAGTACTCGACTACGTCCAGTATGACCCGAAAAAACTTGTCAGAAACGTAGAAAAATGGGTGACCGCATCAATGAAAGACGGCCACATCACCCCAGAAGAAGGCCGCGAATTCCTCGGCACCTACCGCTCAGGACTCTACGGATACACCTACCTCGAAAAAAACTGACAACAATGCAACGCTATTTCATGCAGCTTGCCTACCGTGGAACCCCATTCCACGGCTGGCAACGGCAACCAAACGCATCCTCCGTACAGCAGACCATCGAAGAAGCCCTCTCCACACTCCTCAGAACCCCCACACCCATCGTCGGAGCCGGACGCACAGACACAGGCGTCAACGCACAAACCATGTACGCCCACTTCGACGCCACAAACCCACTCGAACACCCCGACGCCATCCTGCGCTCACTAAACACCCTCGTAGGCCGCGACATAGCCATACAACGGCTAATCCCCGTCCATCCCGAAGCCCACGCACGGTTCGACGCCACATCGCGAACCTACCACTACTACGCCCTACCCCGAAAATCACCCTTCTTTCACCAACTCTCCTGGCAAGCACCACCGACCCTCGACTACGACAAGATGAACCGCGCCGCCAGCCTCCTCCTTGAAACCGACGACTTCACCTCATTCGCAAAACTCCACACCGACAACAAAACAAACATCTGCCGCGTCAGCCATGCATGCTGGCATCCCGTCGGCAACACAGGAGCCCACGTCTTCGTCATCACAGCCGACAGATTTCTCCGCAACATGGTGCGCGCCGTCGTCGGCACACTCATCGACGTCGGACGCCACAAACTGACCCTCGACGGCTTCCAGCGCATCATCGACAGCCGCGACCGCTGCTCGGCAGGCACATCCATGCCCCCCCAGGCCCTCTACCTCTGGGACGTAACCTACCCCTACATCACCCCCGCCCCCGCAGCAGACTGAAAAAAATCCACACCCGACGCACGCTCCATTGAAAAAGACAGAAAAAAACTTACCGAAAAACTTGTATAATCCGTAAAAACGCAGTAACTTTGCAACGCAAAAGCCCAGGTGGCGGAATGGTAGACGCGCTCGTTTCAGGTGCGAGTGCTGCGAGGCGTGCAGGTTCGAGTCCTGTTCTGGGCACAGATAAAGCGAGATAACTCATTGAAAATTCAATAGTTATCTCGCCTCTTTTTATTTTTACGTGCATATTACGTGCAAAAGGTCGGGTCAGCGGATTTTTTCGGGGTCTGCACGTGGCTTCTCAACATTTACTCATTACGGCATTAATTCAGCCTGTAAGTAGGCATATCGTATAATCGGATAATTAGTATATATACGCGTAGATATATACTATCTAACCAAAATTAATACTGTGAAGTAAGCTCGATGTTTAATGATATACCTTGCCATATTTGAGAAACTCGGCCAGTCTCTTTCTATCTCTGACATCTGATATAATACGTTTTGCTTTCAGAATATGTGCGCGAAGAATACGCTTATTTCTTGTAAGCTGATGCGTAATAGCTGGTGAATTACATATTTTAGCAGCCTTTTTGGCATACGTCCAGAAATTTCCAAAAGACTTTACCCCTGTATTAATAAAACGAGATCTATCCAATCTACTCCTTCGGAAAATATTATGCCTTTTACTGCCTATAGGTGTATATTTTTTCAGTAGTTGTCGAACGAACAATACACCACCTGTTTTATCTGTCTTCGTGATAGCATAGTGAGTTTTGGCATTAACTGACCGTTTCATCTTGTGATAGTATTTTGAGAGACTCTTATTTTTTAATCGTATGACTTTGCCATCAAAAGATAGTCCCAAATATTCAATAACGGATTCCTTATTAGTCCGTTCATCTGTTACCTTTAACCGACCATCTTCCTTTTTTACCAAAAAAACAGAGGTTTTCTCTTCTGCGATTGTCAACTTCTCTTTTGAAATTAACTCCTGAAGGATTGATAAAACCTCATCATGCTTGTTACCCTCACAAACTATGATAATATCATCTGAGTATCGCCTGTAATAGCCCCCGATTGACTTTAGATAATCCAAAATAGTTCTATCAAAACGCCACATATAGATATTTGCCAGAACCGCACTTATTGGCAACCCTTGAGGGATTCCTGCGTCACACTCGTTTTTATGTATCATGCCAGATCTACGAATATCTGCAATGGAATCTTTGTCACAGAATGCAAGAGCATCCTTATCACGAAAGAATTTCATGCTCGACAAAGTTCGCTCCGTAACTTTCGTCTTTTGTTGGCATAAGATTCTTGTGCGATATACATTAAACAATTCTTGTGCGTTCACATATGCAAATCGAGTAACGTGCTTAAAAACCGCATATTCATCTTCAGGCATAGAGTCAAACCCGCTTACCTCTTTCCATGCGGCTTTAAGCATTCTATGATCCAACTTATCGAAAAAAGATTTAATATCAGCAATGATTACTATCTGTTCGCTCAAGGCACCAACTTTGCAAATGTGTACAAAAGCATCTTTGGCAAGATCAATATTGCATTTGTTCCCTTTATCATTTTCTCTAGACAATGAACGATAGGCAATAACACTCTCACCATATCCATAAGTTTTCAAATAATTCTCATATCGCTTCTCCAAAATTTGTCCATAGTAGGAATAAATCTGAGCATCCAGATGAGCAGCATAAGAAATCGGTCTACGCTTGGTTGTTCGTTTTGTTATGCCATCCTGTTCTCTATATCTATGAGAAACCTGTTCTCGTCGTATTAACGGCAAGAAGGAATGATGGGAAATCTTTTGAGGATTCCGGACATAGCATTCAACCTTGTGACGGTCTTTTAGCTCTAGTGGCAGTCCAATATGCGGATATTTCTTAGGTTTAAACCAATCTTTTCGCTTTTTCATATGGAGTAAAAACAAAATAAGCGACCGAATCGGAGTCTCCCACGGTCTGCAGCCCGTGTAGCATTCAATTGATAACCCAAGACCATACAAGGGTCTCACCCCTATGATATTAGAATAATATCATTAACTTTGTCAATAATTCTACTCAAGATGAATAGAACTACAACTTGGTCAACATTATCCGAAGTCTGCAATGTGGTGACTATTCTCGGCTTCCTACTTGAGGTCGCTCAAATAATAGCTCCTTCCATTTGCTTACTTGGAAACGTCATCCTCTTGCACCTTTTTGCAAGAGCGCCTGCGGGAGAGTAGCAGATTTGTTACCTAAAGACATGCTTCAGCTATTCGGTCGCTTACACAATATGATATGCAAAAAACGTGCCAATATGCTTTCTACACAATATCTGCCAAAATGACATATACAACTCTCGCAACAACCAATTGGTATTATTTGGTATTATTTCTATTCGTCAAAGCAGAAACGCCGTGGGAGTTGACCCCGTGGCGTTTATTTTATAGTTCTTCGAGTTCATCTTCGTCCTCTTCCAGGGAATCTTGAGAGGTATTTGGGAGGAATGAGAGGAAGACGCGGAGGAAAGCAGTATCCTTGAAAAAGTAATTGGGATCATCTTCCAATTTCTCTTTTATGAAGTCGAAGCCGAAATTGGCGTATTGCTCCATAGTGTCCATTAACTGATCCACAATTTTAGAAGGCTTGATATCTCCTTTATCAAGTGCGATCAGGTCAATATCTGTTTTGGCAACAAGAGCAGCAAACATATACTCGCGGAGTCGAAGATATTGAGTTCTGCCAAGGCGGCTTTCTTGTGTTCCCCAATTAGATATGGCCCAGCCAAATTGTTTAACTTTAGAAGCATCTTCTATAAGCGGTTTCTTCTGGTCAGAGTATAGCCCAATGAAGAAAGCAAGGATGAAAACCTCGTAGCCGGCACCAAATGTTTTGCCCTTGACCTCGTTGTATTTATTTACGCCTTTACCGTAGTCAGCGAACACACTGATGACGGAGTCTTGGTACTTTTCTTCCCACTGGGGATTACGTTTGCCCCAAAGCTCGTATAGTGATTCCATGTTTAGCGGATTTTTTCAATTAGAGTTCTGATTGTTGCCATGTTGGACTGGTCGAAGTTGGGTGCCTTCTTGATACGGTAGACACTGCATGTAAGTCCATTAATTGCATCTTCATCCAATTTGCCCTTTTCGATGAAGTCTTTAGTGACGATGATGCACTGTTTTTGTATCTTGTCAATAACATTGTAGAAATCCTCCTCCTTGGAGTCTCCAAATGAAGATGTGGCAGCATCAAAGATTAATGGATAATCTTCGTCCCGTTTCTCCTGAGTGAAATCGGAGATAGCGAAAAGCACTGAGATATACATCACGGTTTTTTGGGAGCCGGATGGTTTCTTTATTTCTGTTCCATTAGAACTCAACAACTTAATTTCAGTTGAATCATTCGCTGTTTGAATAAGGCGAACCTCACCATGAAAATCGTTGGCACTGAGCCGAACCATATACTCGTTTGCCTTTTCTTCCATTTCCAAAAGGAAACGCTGCAGATTATCTTTCTTTGCCTGTGAAAATGCCTTGGAAATCTCCTCAAGGGCAGTGTGAACCTCGCGCATAACCTTTACTTGCGAACTTTCCGGATCAAGTTCGTCAAGTTCCTTTTTAAGGTCAGCCATTCTCTTTTCCTGATACTTCAGTTCTGTTTCCAACTCAGACAACCGAACAGATGCCCTCTCATGCGAGGTGTAGAGGCCTTTTATGTCATCGAATTGTTTATCAAGTACTGACTCAGATATATTTCCGGATTGAATGAGAAGACGGGTCTTTTCATCCACGATGTCTTGTATTTTCTGGATAGTCTTTTTGAGGTCATCTTGAAAACGAGCCACAAGCCCTTGGCGGTCAGCTATCTCTTGCGCATAACTGGCAACAGCAGCTTCTTGCGTTCCACTCATTGAGACACTCATATTGTGCAGTTGTTCTATAAAGTCATGAGGGAATAGTTCCTGCTCTTCAATTTCTTTCTTCTGCGATTCCTTTTGTAGTTTTGCTTCAGTGTGACGACGATATTCCTCCAGCTTGTGAACCATGAAAGCGTATGCATCTGAATCCTCTGGGGCTTCTCGTCCACAGACCTTACAGATGTGGTCGTGAATCATCTCTTCCATCGTCTCTTGGTTGGGAAGATACCATGGCAGTTCAGTAGCTCCATTTGAGAGCGCTCCGAGCATTTCCTTTGCCGCTTCCAGTTTACCGACCTCAATAGCCTTGGTGCGTTCAAACTCACGATCCATGGCACGTTTTGTCTTGCTCAAAGCCGATATTTTTTCTTGGAATATCTTCAAGGTAGGACTAAACGGAGCAAGAATCCACATCCGGTCAAGGAGTGCATGATTGTAGTTGACAGCTCCAATTTGAGCCATCAGCTTGTTGCGCTTATCTTCCTGAGTTTTCAGTCGCTCTTTGATGTCGCGATAACGCTGAGAAGCCTCTTGATTATCCTCTAATTGAGACAGAGTCTTGTTATAGGTATCAATAGAGTCTCTCTTTTCCTTGATGTCTTTACGGGTTATACTGATTTCGGTGCCCACACGAGATATGTCGGATTCAAGTTCTCTTGCGCGTTGAGCAACTCTCTTGTCAGAGCGCATCTCTTGAAGATAGGCTTTATTGGCTTTCTCTTCAAAATTACTGGTAATTTCTACCAGTTCATCGAACTTACGAATGTCTGAGAATTTGTCAACCAAATCTTTTAAGGCGGTTTTGTTTTCAAACACGTTAAGCTCAGACTCACCCTTAAACATACTAAATTTCTGTATGAAAGCATCATAACAACGCTCAATGAGTGCCTTGCCATTGACTGCCTCTCGCTCTATGCCGTTTGTCTCGTATCCTCGATAAACCAGTTGGCCAATCTTGAAACTACCATTTTCAAGTTTTTCTATAGTGAAGGATTTCTCTACTGACTTTTCTCCATCGTGGTCAAATTTCATGTAAACGGAAATTTCTTCAACATCTCCGACTTCCATCTGAGACCTGCGCATTTCCGACATTTGTTCCATAAGCCCTCTGTCTTTAGTGGTATCGAGCAACCACTGTAGAGCCTCGAAGAAAGTGGTTTTACCATCGCCATTATCACCGATAATGACAGTGAGACCATCGGAAAACTCAAAGCGATTGTTGTCGCCATAGTAGCTTCGGAAGTTCTTTATTTTTATTTCTTTGATTATCATACGTTACGTTTTAGATAGTCGTTGACTTCTTTCCACAATTCCCGCTCAGAGGCTCCTTCTCCAACGCGCTTTATGATTTGAGCAACTGTGTTGATGATATAGTTGTCAGAGTCAAGAGCTGAGTACAATGAACCGATATCAGATGCTGTATAGCCTCCTACTTTCATCAGACGGTCATTCAGAAGAACCGCCTGAAGCATTTTGTCGTTATTTGAAATGTATGCCATGGTTAGAAAAGAGATAAATTAAAATAATCAAGAATCGGAGATAGTTCCTCATACGCAAAATCTGTATTCTCTGAGAGCAATGCGAAGTCTCGTACACGCTTTAGCTCGGATGCAAGAAGACTACGCTCCATTTTATAACTATCCGCAACTAATGAAATTTCCGGCACTACAACAAGGTCATGGATAATTGCTCTATGCTTGTCCTTATGTGTGCGCAAAATACGTCCTCGACGCTGAATAAACTGGCGTGGATTACCCGTACTGGCACAAAAGACTGCCAATTCACTTCGAGGTACATCAACACCTTCATCTAGACATTTCATGGATGTGAGAACTTCAAGTTTGCCAGATGCGAAATCATCCAAAATCTGATTACGGTCACCTGTCCCGGATATGAATTTCTTCACTGTAGTTGTCGGACTAATGGATTGTACAATCGAAGTATATTGGTCAATCAATGAATCTGAGTAGTCATCATCTGAGAGACTTTCCGCTTCATCATAAAGGTCGGCCTCAAAACTATCAGGTTTGTTCCCCTCCGGTACATATACAAGAGTGTACCTCAAGGAGCCCCGCTCGTTATACCATTCTTGAAGTATTCCATTAAATATCAACTGCTTATTAGCTGCCTTGTGAACAATGCGTTTGCGTTTAAGAAGTAGCCTCATTAGAATGTCATCAGACCCAGGGAAGGAGTCATTGTCGAAGTTGTAAAATTTGGCGAGTTGAAGCGAAATTTTCATATACTCCGACATCTCTTCATCAGTAAGTCTGACAAGATGTGGATAATAGTTGTAACGACAAAGATACCCCTTGTCAATAGCCTCTCGCATTGAAAACTCAAATGTGTAGTTCTCCGAGTTATCACACCCAAAGAATTTGCGCAACTGTTTGTTACCTCTGTCGTCAAATTGTCGTTCAGGTGTAGCAGACAAGCCTATTCGTCTCACATATTTTACACCCTCAAGCCTATTCAAGATTCTCGGAGATCCCATATTGTGGACTTCATCTGCAATAAGAAGTAGTTTCTTGTTAATTTTACCGCTTATTGAAATCAAATCTTTGAAGATGGAATCTCGTGCAAATGAAGCGTATGTTGCAATTATAATATATGAGGGTTCCTGCTCGGAATAGTTAAACTCTTCTTGAAACTTAATCGCGTCAAGCTCAGATTTCCATGATTTATTCTTCGAGCACACCTTTACAATATGTCCGAAGTTAAATTTCTTACATTCATCCTCCCATTGGTCAACCAACGTCAATGTAGGCACAAGGATAATAGCACGATAATACCCTTTGCTCTTATAAATCTCCAACAGGCAGTTTAGTGATGTCAGAGTCTTGCCTGTGCCTGTCGCCATGGCGAACAGTCCCTTCTGCTTATTCTTTTTCCAATTCTCAAAGGCTTGTTGCTGATATGGACGTGGTCCGGCTGGATATGGAAATCTAGGCTCATTCTCCTTGGCTTTTTCAATATTCCGAATCTTATCAATCGCCCTCTCTACTTTAGACTTTGTCTTTTGCAGTATACGCTTAATATTATCAGGAATATTTGCCTCGGTAGCAGACTCAATCAATTCGAGTTCATCATTAAGCAATTCTTCCAGCCCTTTTGATTTGGTTTTAACTGTCGTATATCCTTTCAAGTGCGAAGCATCCACAAATTCAACATCATTGTCTTCTCCCTTGAATGCTCTGTCAAATGACTTCTGAATGCCGTTTATTCGACCAACGTCTGCCGGACCATTCCAATCACAGTTGACATTAAGACTTTCCTTATTGTGTATAAGGGCTGTCAGTGAGAAATTAACAGACCCTTCAAACCCAATCTTATTTATGCCGTCGCTGAATGTGCCACATTTGGTGTGTGCTATCCCACTTCCATTGACCATTCGCACTATCTTGATTTCGATTCGGTCGTTGCGTATAAGCCATGCGAGACATTCAAAGAAATGCTTGTCACGCTTATTGAGCGTGTAACTTAGTTGCTCCAGATTTTTCAGGTCAAAGAATGGAAGATCATTACCATCATGAGCCATGGATATGGCTGAGGCATCATCGCAGCTAAGAATATCGTTGATAATCATGCGCATCTTGCCTCCGTTATAAATAAAGGAGGCAAAGCCGTATGACAAGACATTGATTGCAGACGATGAGAAGAAGCCAAGCATAAGGTCAAATGATGTGGCATTACATAGTGATTCGGAAAAGAAACCTACCGGCTCCCATTCTGAATTTGTTTGATACCTGAATGATTCAGGCCATGTCACATCGGTCTTCAACATAGCTATATAAAGCAATTAGCGCAAAATGCGTCGTTATCTTCATCAGGGTCACCGAATAGGTCAACCAATTTTGAACTTCCGGCTTTTTTCTTAGCTTCCTGCTTTTTGATAGCATCAAGTTTAATTTGACGCACTCTCTCCGGACGGATAAGATCAGCAAGACTTTCATTTTGGTTCCAAGTATAACCGTCTTTCTCAAATTCCATGGCTTTGGCAAAAAGATCTGGATGCTGTTCATAAAGCCATATCCATTCAAGTTTTTGTTGGAAGAAGCAGAAATAGCAACCTGAACGGCTACGATTGTATGTTCCTACTTTTCCATCCACCTCAAATTCGATAGGTTTATAGTATGCCGGTACACCAACACCACTATCTTCAAGGATACGGAAAATATCATCTCTGACAAGGATATCATCGTTATCGATTAGAGGAAACTCATCCAACTTACCCACTGGATAGTCAGTTCCTTTGAGAAACTCAAATACAGCTTTATTGAAGAGTCTTACATCCAAATCCATAAGAGCGTTAGCTTTCTTTCCATAGAAAAAGTCTTTGGTCAGAGGATGCTCCAATATTTTCAACAGTTCTAATTTAAGCTCGTCAGGGGCGATGCTCATGTATATATCTGTAAATCGTACTATATTATTCTTGTGAACGATAGTATGGATTACATCTATGCTCCATATATTCTTGCGAAATGGGAAAATCGCTTGAATATTAGGCTTTGTCGAAACATAACCCTCTCGGTCTTCGTCACCTCGAATGCCGACATAGGAGATGGTAGGTCTGTCTCCTACGAAACGTTCCATCTCCTGAAGTTTCATTTTCTGAGTACACCATCTTTGTTGCGGTGATGGAAGAAACATGCCGCTTGCTTTGAGAAAATGCTCAAATGGAGTAGGTTCAGGGCTCCCTTCAGCTGCTCTCAATCTTTTAATACCACCGAGATAGGACTCAAGACGGTTGATCAATAGGTCGGTTTCTGCCAATTCACAACCTGTGTCTGTATTATAATATTCCACATGAAGATTAGGATACTTCCCCTTCATGTAGATTGCGAGAGCAGCGCTGTCTTTGCCCCCGGATATTCCAAGTACGTGTCTTACCTCGCTCATTTCACTTTTTCGTTTAGAAGTTTCAGAAGAACACAAATGTTGAACTCATCATCATCCGAAAGTATGGATGAGATTTTACTCATAATCTCATCAGCTTGTTTAGCCTTATTTTTAGGTAGACGATATGTTTGAGACTTGGAAAATTTGCCAAGATTTGATGCAAGCTCAAAATTGAATGCCTCTGCGTCATCATTTAGATTCTGTACGTCTGCAATAGCCGAATATCGTTCCAACTCGCTGAGCATATGAAGAATCTGGTGAATCAACAATGGTTCATCACTATCTTTGGTCTCATCAAGTCGTTTGTCGGTTATTACAATGGCAAGTTTCTCTATAAATTCTCGCTTAGTTTCCGAAGGGGCAATGATACGGTCAAGGAATGCCCTTGTTTTAGGAGTAAGTATCCTTGGGTCTATCGATTCATAGCGACTCTCTAAAATATCCTTGTACGCCTCATAGTTATCGGGGACACCTAAATGAGCTACAATCTTGTCTTCTATTCGATCTATGAAATTATCGTAGCAGGTGTTAAGTTCACGGACTGCATTCCTTATTAGATCAAGATACTGAGACGTAAATTCCTCACTATGCAAATCTTTGTAGCCAAGTGCCGCAGGCAAATCTTCAAAGAAGGTTTTGGCAGGATCCTGAGCATTGGACAGTACATCCCTGAATTTCGCAGTATATGCATTGTCGAATTTACGTGTCCGTTTTGCATAAGTATTAAGCCCTCTATAAAAATGGAAGAACGGCTTAACGGTCTCAAGCAATGAATCTGACGACACTTCTACATTGTCATCCTTATGGAGAAACTGACGATAACGCTTGAAAAACTCAAGTTTTACACCGGCTACCTTAAACGCCTTGATTGAAAAGTCGTTGATACGCTTTTGAATAAGTTCAAAGACTTCCTTATTAATATTTAGGACAAATGTGTTCCCGTTGTATAATGCGAAGTCCTGTTGATTGATGAAAAGGAAAATGGGAATCCAGAAATCAATCACACCCTGCTTCAACTTATATGGAGCAGCCTTCAGAATCTTGGTGAGTTCAGACAACTTTCTGGGCTTATCAACAGATGAGTTGATAAACTCCATCGAAGCGGTCCATAATGTCTGGAGTTCCGGTTGCGTTGGTGCTCCAAGAATCCAGTTTCCGTTTTCATTAATCCGATGTATCCCTGACTCTCTGAAAAGTGTGAAATAAACAGTTTTCTCCGGAGGAAATCCTTCTATCCCAAATGCCTCTACATCAGATTTGTTCAGCATTGCGTCAAGCAAGTTGACCCTTGCCAAAGATATGGCCGGACTCAACTTCTGACGGTTGAACAACTCATTGCGAATAATAGGCGTCTTGTCGTAAATGATGTCACAAACGTATGAGAGAAGTTTATTGAAATCTCTGACAGACCTTATTTTGACCGACTCTCCTTTGAAATACCATACCACGCTATCGATACCATTAGTAAGCGCGGTATTTATAGTCTCGTTTAATAGTAGCGTCTCATAGGCCTTCTGTTTTTCGAGTTCAGCCTGTGCTATCCTATCATCAATAGCGACATTGTCAATCACATATTGCAGCTTCTTGATTTCATGAAGATGTTTTGTAATAGCCTCGGTATTCTTGAAATATCCATATATAGAGGCGCCAGCTGACTTTGAGGCAGATAATTCTTTTACCTCATCTTCGATTTCCGAGAGTGGAAAAATCAGATGTACAAATCCATCGATATCGCCGGAGGCTTCCACTATAGTGGGCTCGTTGGATACGCGATACTCAAAATAACGAGGGGTACCTGTTTTATAGTATGAAGCGGTCGCTACTGCGGCCTTCTGCTTGATATACGGAGATATTTCTTCTACCGAAAGCTGTGGAGTCGGCACGATAGAAGCTGCTTTAAACAATTCACTTTCAATATTGAGATTTGTCCCTTCATATAATATGTATTGTGACTTATATGATGCAAATCTGATTATCTTTTCAGAAAGTAGCGTTTTTATTGTGGCCTCTACATTATTAATACCGAGGGCATTCTGTCCGTATGTGACAAGAAAATCATCATTCAACACAATGCCATTGAAGAACATATTGATAAGACCTATTGTCTTTATAATCTTCAGGCAGTCTTTTATGACATTGGCCTCCTGATTAGACCCTTCAATACGCTCTATTGCCACTGTAAGCGACCTCCACCCGGTTGAATCGGCATTCATTTCATTTATTGCCGAATAAAAGTGATAGGTCAGATAGTCATATACCTTGGCTATATTATATGTCAATGAGGCTGTTGCATTAAACTCATTAAGGGAGTCTTCACCTTTAGCAGTTAGGAAAGAAAACAAGGAACGCTCGTTTTGTCCATATCTCTGGACAGCAAGAGTGAGGCACACCGCAGAGATTGGATCGAGAGGATAGAGAAGTTTTGCCGTTTTTAGGCTGAACGTATTGCTGAGAATTTTACTTCTTTGCCCAAGGTCATATAGGAGATTCAGACTGATATCTTCTGAGCATGTTATGTGCTTATGTTCACTTAGCTGCTTTGCTGTTAGATAGATAAGTTGCTCAACAGGTTCAGCGAAGACAATCTCCTGAAAACGGCCCTTTACTTTTTGCCATTCGTTTCTCTGTGTTTCACTTAGTTTATAAGCATAACTTCCGAAGTTCTGATGTAGCGTGGTTATAAGTATTATGTTTCTACTCGGTACATTTACGAATTCAGAAAGTTTCTGTAGGAAATACAGTTCCTTTTCGGGGTTGTTATTAGCGGCGTGCTCAAGCACTTTACCAAACTCATCAACGACAATGATTAAAAACTTGTTGCGCTTTCGGATTGCTTGATAATACTGGTTAAGAGCATCAATTGAGTTGCTGTTAAGACTCTCAAGTTTGGATGCCAGTAATGTGCTTAGCGATGAATAGTCGCCTACTATATTCAGAAATTCAAAACCAGAGGTAGAGCCGAGGACATTTCTTTTGATAAGCCGATTTGCACCGGATGTCAAATCATCTTCCAAAGCAAGTATGAAGCTGGACTTCCCGGTGCCATAGGTGCCGATAATTGAGAATGAATGGTGGCCAGAATTGTAACTATTTACAATGTTTCCAGCTACCATCCGGGCATTTTCCGTTATGATATATCGGAAATCCGCTGCTGTATTTAGTTCTATATTTACTGATGGAATATAGCTCATAACGAATCGTAGTAATTATCCAGAACATTAAATCTGTTGAACTCTCCTATAAACTGGACATTTTTAATACCACTGTTATCGGAGAATACAACCTTCCCGGGGTAAAGTTTCTCTATTTTACGGATTATCTCTATGAGCGACACTATTGGTAAACAGAACACAAGAGACAGCTTCTGGAGTACATCAAAAGATAACGTTTTATCCCCTCCGCTCAATGTGAGGAGGGCGAATAGAACGACATCGGGTGCGATATCTTCAGGCTCAGTCACTCGATAAGAATATGCGTCAGAATCTTTATTGACAATAAGACCAAGCCCTATTAATAAGGCAGAGAAGTCTTCAATGTTCTTTAAATCTTTTGGGGCTACATAATTTTTCAAGAGCACACCGATGTCTTTTTTTACGGTGTTTTCGTTGTAGACATTTCTTTGTTCTAGAACCGAACATTTACGTTTGATGAAATTGCGTAGTTCATCTTTTGAGAACTCCTTTTTCTCTCGCTGATACTCTACAAACGTTAGGTTATAGATACTGGCCACACCTGTCATGACAAGAAGAAAATGAAGAACCCAAAGAGTGTTAAGGTCCTCCGCATAGGGATCACGCCCATATTCAGTATCAAAAAGGAAGTCTGCTATGCCATTAAGTTCATCCGATTGGCTTAATCCAAAAGCGCGAAGCCAAAATCGGATGGACGCAACCATATTCTTGCCGACTCCAAGCTTCGCCACGGAATCATTGTCCGTGAAGTGGTTGCCAGCAAGAAGATAGTCATATCCCTTTTTTAGCCAAAGAGATTTACAATGGAAGGACTCATGTCCCGAAAAACTATATCTGCTCAAAATGTTACTGGTCTATTTTATTATCTCATTCTCTCTTTGCAAGAGAGAATGATGACCAGTTTGATGTTTATAATCAAGATATTATGTTGCTCCTTATAGTATATTCGCTAAACTCATCACGAAGATTCAAAGCTTTCAATTCAAAAAATCAGCGAATTACACTCTAAATCTCAGAGAAAATGAGTAATTTTGCAGACATTAGGACTCTCTTGCAAAGAGATTTGGATGATTGCTAAACATGAAAAGACTCGCAGAATATAAAGATTCGATAACACAGATGACTGTGAACAAAAAAAGGAACAAGACCGCTCCTCATAAGGCAATCTTGCTCCTTGCTATTATAGATCTAATCGAACGTGGCTGCATCAGAGATTCATTTATCCCATTGTCAGATGAGTTAATTCGTACGTTCAATAACATTTGGAAGACCAAAGGTCCGATAACGAGTCCTTTCTCTTGTAAATTTTCTTATCCATTTTTTCATCTACAATCATCTCCTTTTTGGAAACTTTCAAAAGCCTCGACTTATATCGGTCAAAAAGAATACTCTTCAATAGCCGCATTAAAGCGTGATTTTATCGGGGCTAAAATAGACAATGATTTATTCCTATACCTAACTATACCAGAGTTCAGGGACGAGATTAGGCAATTACTAAACGATATTTTTTTGACGGATACATCTGCTTCATTTTCTGATAAGATAGGGTTGCTTTCTCTTATATGCATCTTATGCACTGTCGCATAACACCATTGACTATGAGTATGCAGGATGCAAATCACTCAATGACCTGACGAATACACATCTCTTCAATAGTTTATCTTCATAGACAATTTAATATGATACTATTGGCGCGGTCGACGACGGAGGTGTCGAGGCTGGCGAGGTAGATTTGGGTGGTTGCTTCACTATCATGGCCCATGCCCTCCGAGATTACTGACAGGGGGATGCCTTTGGCTTTGGCGGCGGAGGCCCAGCTGTGACGAGCGACGTAAAGGGTCAGCGGGATTTGGACTCCTACCATCTTGGCTATCTTCTTCAGGTTGTGGTTGATGTTGTAGCCCATGTTTCGGTAGGTGCATCGCTCGTTGGTGCCTGGGTTCTTGATTATGGGTAGCAGATAATCTGAAGCGTTTTCGGGATACTTGTCGAGTATCATCTGCATTTCCTTTGTCCATTCGATTATCAGTTGCTGACCGGTCTTGCGGCGGCGATAGGTGACGTATCCGTTTTTGAGGTTAGACTTTTTCAAGAACGCCATGTCGATGAAGCTCATTCCACGGAGATAGAAACTTATTAGGAACATGTCGCGGGCATAGTCCAGCGAAGGATTGAGCGACAAGTCCAATGCTTTGATTTTCTTGATGACAGGAAGCGGCAAGGCTCGTTTAACCGTCTTGTCAACGCCGGTGTAAACGTGCTTGAACGGATTGCGGTTTTCGATGATGTCATCTTCAACCGCACGGTTATAGACCGCACGGAGTATGCGCGTGTAGAAAGATATGGTGTTGGGGGCAACGCCACGACTTTTGTGCCATGCCTCAAAAGACTCCATTATTTCGGAGGTAAGGCAGTCGAGCATTATATCTTCATCCTCTCGGTAATCGTCTTTAGACGCTTGGCTCGCCAAGAACTTCTTGAAACTGCTGAGGGCAGACTTGTAGGTCTCGGAAGTCCTGACCTTGCCGTTCTGTTTGAGTTTGACGATAATACTCTCCATGAAATTGAACAGGGAGTATTCGTTGGCATAGCGGTTGAACTCGTCGATTACATCATCCGCAGTGTAAGAAAGTCCGTTGGCATCCAATTTCTTGTCGATTTTGTTCAGTCGCTCGACATCCCAACGAATGCGCTCACGGATTGAGAGGATGAACGCCTTACGCTCACTTTTCTGGGTGGTTGTCACTATTGAGCGGGATTCATCCCACTCCGAGGGAAATACTTTGTAGTCCGAAAGAAGTTGTCGCACCTTCCTTTCGTGGATAATCTGATAGTAGATTGTGCCCTCGTGGT
>CAJUHM010000026.1:0-10275 GCA_910586475.1 uncultured Muribaculaceae bacterium
GACTATTTATATTGGTAAACTGCCGTTAAGTTTATTTAAGATGCGTCTGCCCTGTCGCGAAAATGTCGCTCAACGCATTATTGTTCGGTTTTTTGTGAGATTCTTTCGGCGATGAACGAACGCATCTCCGGTGTGGCCGCTTCGATTTTTTCCAGCAGGCGGATCTGGTTGCGGGTGCGGACGAGGTTGTGGTCGGCATAGGTTGTCTTGTAGTAAGTGTCGCCGTTGATGTAGTCTGTCAGGAAGCGCACGGCCTGCATGTAGGGGAAGAGGGCGGTAGCGTAGGGGAGCATCTCTGTTTCCAGCGGAGTGAGGAACGTGAGGGCGACGTCGAGGTAGCCGCGGGTGAAGGCTTTGAAAATATCCATTCTGAACTCAATTTTGTCCAGCTCCGGGGAATCTTCTGCCACGGTGTTGGCGGCTGTGCGCAGGAAGTCGCCGAAGTCGCTGAATATGAACGAGGGCATGACGGTGTCGAGATCGATGACACACAGAACGTTGCCGTCGGCGTCAAACATCATGTTGTTGACCTTCGTGTCGCAGTGGCACACGCGTTTGGGCAACCGTCCCTCGCGGTGGAGGCGTTCGGCGGCGGTCATTTCTTCGGCGCGGCGAAGCAGGTCGTCGACGATGGGGCGAACGCTTTCGAGACGTCCGGCCGCATCGGATTCAATCGCTTCATTGAGCTGGCGCAGACGGAATTCCATGTTGTGGAAGTCGGGGATTGTCTCGGTGAGGGTTTCGGGGAGATCCACGAGTTCCGACTGGAAGTTGCCGAAGGCGCGTCCGGCCATTTCGGAGTAGTGCGGGTCGACAGTGTCGAATGTGAATGCGTCGGGGATGAACATGGAGATGCGCCAGTAGCTCTCTCCGTCAAAGAAATATGTTTTTCCCGGATCTTCTTTCAGGGTCATGAATGTCAGCACGCGCCGGCCGACGTCTTTCACTCCGCGAGCCTCGAGGCGGGAGCGGAGATGGCTGGTGACGGCCATGATGTTGCGTTGCAGTCCGTCGACATCGGTGAAGATGTTGTGGTTGATGCGCTGAAGCACGTAGTCGGGGCTATCGTTTTCGGCAGTGCGGAGGAGATAGGTGTCATTGATCAGTCCGTTGCCGAGAGGCTTTATTGTCGATGGGGTGCCGTCGAGGGCAAACCGAGATGCTATGTTGAAGAGCTTTTCCATTGGTATATAGTGAAATAATGTTTGAACTTCTGATTTCTTTTCAGGGCTGCGCCGGTTCATAGGCTCCGAGCGACGCTGACGTGCGTGTCGCTCCGTAGAAGTCGCGGTCGCCGCAGAGGGTTTCGAAGCCCGGAAGAGCTTGTCCGATGGCTGGCGATTCGGGCTTCAGGCGGTAGTCGAAGAGATAGTCGTTGCGGATGGTCAGGAAGAGCGGATCCTGATTCCAGAGGCAGTCGATGAAATGGTCGTCGTCTTCTCCGTCGCTGCGCAGCAGGGTCCGGGTGACTGTCACCTGAGTGTCAGTCAGGTCTCCGGGCAGCATGTCGGCGCCCGAGCCGTAGAGGATGCAGTTGGTGATCTCGGCTTTGAGCAGCGGCGCGTCAGATGTCGCTGTTTCATCTTCGGGATCGGGTGGTGTCACATGGGAGAGGTGAAGCAGCGGCCCCATGATGGCGGAGAAGAGATAGTAGTTCGAGAAAGTGCAGCCGATGAATCGGTAGTCGCCGCCGGTCAGACTCACGGTTCCGTAGCCGGCTTCGGCAAATTCGGTGGCGTAGGCGTGGATGGTCGTGTGAGAGGCGTTGAGCACGTTGTAGGCGGCGTTTCGCAGCCGGCAGTTGGCGAGGGTGAGGACCGGGGTGGGGGTCACTCCGGTCGAATCGACGGTCAGTCCGGTCCAGGTGTTGCGCACTTCTGTGTAGTCCATGCGGCAGTCGCGTGCAGTGGACGAGAAATATAGGCCTTCCCATTGTCGTGACATCAGGTCGAATGAGATGTCGGTCACGACGTTGCCTGTGCGGTCGCCAGTGAATTCTACGGGGCGTCCCGGTTCGCCCTGTGTGATGAGAGTCCCGTGGATGTTCATGTAGGCGCCGTCGTGGAAATAGAGTCTTGTTCCCGGGGCGATGGTGAGTGTCGTGCCTGGGGCGACAACGAGCGAATCGAAGATCTGGCGCGGCCTGTCGGCTTCCCAGCGGGTGTCGTCGGTGAGGGTGATGGCATAGAGCCGTTCGACGTCTGTCCCTTCGGCGGTCACTACGACTTCGCGTGTCACCCCGTTGGTGACAAATTCGATTATGTCGCTGACTTCCGTCGGCTTGAAACTGCCGTTGGGGGGCAGAGTGGCTGCTACGAAGACATAGATCGAGTCGTTGGGGCGAATCTCGATGTCGCTGAATGATTTGCCTGCGAGTCCGTCGACATTCATCCGGAATACGGAGTTGCCTGATTTGAAGTGTATCGAGGAAATGTTCAGCACTTTGCTGTGGCGGTTGTAGACGCGGAAGGAGAATGTCGGGTTGTCGACATCGGTAAACATCGCTCCCATCATCAGGGAGTCGGTCGAGAATTCGGGCTGGTCGGCCGGAGAGGTGGTTATGTCATCCTCGATGCATGAGGCAAGGGCACACAGAAAAGTGAGTCCCGCCAGCAGGAGGACTCCACGGAATAGTCCGGTCAGAGAGAAACGTGTCATTAAAATGATAACGCAGGAAGCGTCGGGTTATTGTAGGGCTCTGTCACCAGCGTGGCAGCGCCAGAAGTTTTGCGGGGTCGATGACTTGCGGCAAAGGGAGAGTCGAGGCGACGTAGAGAGCCATTGCCCGTGTCATCAGAATGTCATCGTTGAATCCCTCCTTGGCCGCGTAGTTGCCGTTGGGGAGCTGCCGGTAGACGGTCATTTCGCTCAGTGCCCGCGGATCGCGCTCGGTGTAGTCGCCTTCGCGAACGACCGCGATGAGGCGGGTGATGATCAGCGCCTTGGTGTGGCGGTTGGTGTGGAAACCTACTCTGGATTCGAAAGAGTCGGGTCGTAGGGCGTTGGTTCGGACGGAGCGGACATAGAGATTGCTGTAGGCGGCGTTCAGTTCCTCGAGTATGAATCCGGAAGCACCGGCCGATGCGGCTTCGAGGGAATTGCTTTCGATGACGAGCAGTGCGTTGCCGTACCAACGTGCGATCGCGGCGGCTTTCCATCCGAGTATGTCATGGTCGCAGTGGCCGCGCCACTGGGCAACGATCTCCGGTCTCCCTCCGCCTGGAGGAGTGCGGTCGAGCACGGCAATGACCGACCAGTCGCTGTTGCGCGATCGGCCACCTATGTCAACGGCCACGACATAGCGGTTGTGGAAAGGCGATTCGTCGGGGCGTTTCCACACTTTCAGAGCTCCGGTGGGGTCGGGGGTGAAGCGCAGGTCGGCGAGGGCTTCCGTTCCGGTGACCCCGCGGCCCGACAGTTCGCCCAGTTCTGGCTCGAGCGAGCATCCCTGGCGGAGCGATTCGATGGCCTGACGGCTGAATACGTCGGTGTGGGAGCTGACAAAAGCCTCGTCGGCGTCGGTCGGATATTCCGCCTGCATGAGCGAGAGGTCGCCCAGCTCGGTCAGCTTGGCGCGATACCAGTTTATCATCTCCAGAGTCAGACCGCGATTCCACAGCTCCATTTCGATGCCGGTCATCGAAGCGGCGAATCCTGCCGGGTCGGCGAGCGGGAGACGGTAGATCTCAATTTCGTGCCAAGGGACAAAGACAGGCCGGTAGGCCGACCGGCCTTCGGAGGCTCGGACCCATTCGTTGTGGAAGAAGTTGCCGACACCGTTAGCCGTCGATTCGAGCACGATGAGCGACAGCGGTTCAAGAGGGATTGTCCCGCAGATGCTTCTGAGCAGGTCGGCGGGGGAAATGCAGTCGGAATCCTGCCAGAAGGCGACTTCAGTCAGGTGGGCCATCGAAAGGTCGAGTCCACGGATGCTGTCGGGGCTGAAGCTCGACGAGATAGTCACACAGCAGCCGCGTCCGGCGATTATGCGGGTGTTGGGCGCGTCGGACATCGGTTTGAATTTAGGTTTTTCCTCATGTTCCCACAAATCGAGGGGATAGCCGGCGAGGGTCGTCGAATAGAGCTGGCGCAGGGTTGCGGCAGTGTTTCTGACATGGGCTGAGATCAGGCTGTGCCAGTTTTCGCGATGGACACACTGGATCCACGCCATATAGATCTGAATCAGTGTCGAGCCGCCCCACTGGCGTGCTTTCAGCATGATCATGCGCAAGGGGCGGGCTGCGAGACGGTCTTCCTCCAGAATCCCGAGGACTCTCCTCTGAGGGGCGTTGAGGATCAGCGGCGCGATGCGTCCGGAGGTCTTCTGGCGCACGTTGACACACATCGCACACCAATATTCGAAGTCATGGCGGAAGCGCAGTCTCATGTAATCGGCGGCGTTGCGCAGTCGGCTGTATTCCGGCGACCGGACCATTGTTGCGGGAAGATGCACGATCGAATCTTCCCATGTGATTTTCACGGCTGTCCGGCTACCGGTGGCACCGCGGCCGGTCAGCGGATCGTAGATGACAGAGAGTCTTTTGTTGCGGATTGCGTTTTCGGCGAGTATTGACTGGATGGAGTTCTTGTTCATGGTCGATTGGGAGGGAGAAAGGAGAATGAAGAGGGGGGTGAGTAGCGTTTATCCGTACATGTTACAACACTCTAATAAAGCGTGATTTCGGATAGGATGAAGTCGGGCGAGACGTCGGCTTCGATGTCGATCGTGATGAAGCCCCGGGCCGTTCCGATTAGCCGGGCGGTTATCGGGGCATTTATCTCTCCTCTGACTTTCAGGGAGAGGATCGGGAATGACTGGGCGGCTCCGGCCCCTGCATCGGTGCGTATGCGGATTGTACCGTCGAATCTGCCGGCGGCCATGATGAAGCCGGCGTAGGTCAGGCGGCGTGGTTTCCCGATGGCCATGCGAGCGCTCCAGCGCACCGGGGTCGAGGCAGCGGGCTTTTCTCCGGCTGCAGCCAGCGAGTCGGTGGTGGAAATCCAGAGCTTTGGTCCGAGCGACAGCAGGTCTGCCCTGTCGGCCGGCAGTCCGCGGGTGTGGTGGCGGAATGTGTCAAGACTGATGATCCGCAGTCCCTCCGGGGTGTCGAGCCAGAGGCTGTTTCCGGTGGCCTCCCAGCCGATCGAGGCGGCATTGGCGGAGTCGAGGATCGTAGTGGTCCGCGATCCGCAGATCCGGAGCAGTTGCCGGCTGTCGGTCAGGGCGACGATTCCGCTGCCGGTGAAAACGGCGAGTCCAGAGGAGCAGACTCCCCGCGGATCGGTCAGCGACGAGGCGATCCGGCTCCGGTCGGCGGGAAGTCCGACAGAGAAGATGCCGGCGGGCGAAAAGACGTGGAAATGTGTGCGTGTGAAATCCCACGAAGACTGCGATTTGACCGAAGGTAAGACGGCCGCTACCGGGGCTGGCGTGAGCAGTAGGGCCCCGAGAGGATAGCCCGGGGCATCGGCGCGGGCCGAGACAAGAGCGCCGGGATAGCGTCTCCCGGTCGCGAAGCCTGCTGCGGGAGCTTCGGGGAAACTCGTGCCATCCCAAGGGGTCGCGGGAGTGGGCTTCAGCGACGGGTTGAGGCTTATGGCCCGGGAGCCGTCTTCGGATGTGGTCAGATCAACGCCTGCATGACTGATCGCTGACGAGTCGATGTTGTTGATCCATATGTCTATCCGGACCGCTTTCGGATCGGGGTAGCTGACGAGAGGCGGTAGGCCGGCAGGCATAGGCATCGGATAGCCGATGAGGGTGTCGACAGCAGTTCCGTCGGCCATTGTCACGCGCATGTTGCCGGTCCATTCCGTCTCTTCGTTTCCTGAGGTGTGCGGAGTGGTGGGGAGTGATGCCGGTCCGGGGAGAGTGGTTATGTCAGCCCAGAGAACGGCGTCGCCGGCAGTGGCGACCGAGCGGGCTATGAAGCTATGTGGCGGAGCGACCGACTGCAGTAGAGTGGATCGGGCCGGTTCAGATCCGGAGCTGACGTTTCTGGCAAGAATGCGTCTGATCAACGCTGTTTCTGTTGCAAATGATTGCTGCGTGGCGTTTCGGACTTCGTGGCGTGAATCGACAGCGGTCGAGAACGCTGCGGCACGCGTGCAGGCTGCATCCATGCGGGCTACGATACGTATCAGATCGCGTGCACGGGCGGCTGAGTTGTCGGCCAGCGAGGCTGTTGTCCCCGGGAGGGCTATTGCCAGCGCCGGCGAAGCGGTCGCCGCCCTGACAATTCGGTAGGGGGGTAGGGCATCGGTTTCTACTGGGTGGATCTGCGGTGTGATGCAGATTTCGATTGAATCGGCCGCAGATGCATACGCGCCAAGCGAAACGACCGACAGCTCGATTGTGAACATCGAGGCTCTCAGCATCATCGGAGGGACAGCAAGAGTGCCGTCGGCTGGTTTTGAGCATTCTGCAGTCAGGGTCTCGCAGCACTGCCATCCGTCGGTTGTCATGAGGGCCGGTTCGGAGGTGAAAATAGCGTTTCCTGCTGAGTCGAGAAGTCTGTAGCGAGCGATGACGGGCTGAATCCACGCGTTGTTTCCGGTCGCTCGGTCGCAAAGCGAGCCGTAGAGCGTCAGGAGCGCCCCGGAAAGTGAGTCAAGCCCGGATTCGGGAATGTAGGGGGCGTCGCGAGAGAAATCGACATCCCTGATTGTCATGGGCGGAGTCTGGCCGGTCAGTTCTCCGGCGGCTACGGCCGCAAGCCTTATGTCGGGCGGCTGAGTGCCAAGTGGGCGGATGTCCCATTCTTCGCCGGAAGAGTCCGCCGACTCAATCTGCAGACGTCCGCCTGCGGTCATGACGAGCCACCCGCAGCCGTCGGCGACGGCACATAGCGGAGTGGACAGGCCTTCGCCTATCGCCGTCAGCCCAGATCCGGTCTGCACGAAAAGCGAAGCAGGGACAGAGGCGTCGGGGCTGCGCAGGAGCGTGCAGCCGACACCGGAAGGGAGTGTCAGTCCGGCCATCGGCTTCAGGTTGCGTCCGATAGCGGTTTGCGTTGCGGCGACAGGGATCAGACCTGGGACTCCGTCGACAGATGCCGGAGATTCAAGAATGTTGTGGCAGCGGATCGTATGTCCGTCGGCCGAGATGGCTCGCAGAGGGACACGGATAGCGGATGATGGTTTCATGATTGTCAGATAAAGGATTGCTTCGGGAGATTTTTTTCTGAGACAAAATTACGATCGGTTTGACCTCTGTGGGTTGCCAAAATCAAGTTT
The DNA here is from genome assembly GCA_910586475.1 of uncultured Muribaculaceae bacterium. Taxonomy (GTDB): domain Bacteria; phylum Bacteroidota; class Bacteroidia; order Bacteroidales; family Muribaculaceae; genus Paramuribaculum. Next base: position 7,237 of record CAJUHM010000026.1, read on the forward strand.
ATGAGGCCTGGCGGACGGCGCAGATCCTGAAAATGGGATAATTCACCTCATAAAATCCTCTCAATCAATTCCACAATCAAGACCGTGTCAGCAATAAGAAGAATGGTAGATAGAAATTGAAACTCTCATAATGGTTTTTGCTCATTGGGAAAAAAGCATTAATTTTGCGGAATATGTATAAAAAGTCACTGCGTCGGGTTTTTTCTGTTGCGGTTCTGCTGCTGACGGCTCTGTCGTCGGTGGCCGCTACCCGTTCGTGGGAATCAGTAGACAGAATCCCGCCGCCGATGTCGGAGCAGGTCGCGCAGGCCGATGAGTTCAAGGCGTTCGTGAAGGAGGGCTTTCTCTATGTCGAACTGCGCCAGCGTGCCACGGTGCGTCTGTTCACGATACTCGGACAGCCGGTTGTCCAGGAGGCCCTTGGTCCCGGCTTTTATCGTTTCCGGCTTGCAGTACGCGGAATCTATCTGCTGAAAATCAATTCGACAACGCGGCGCATCACACTTTAATCCATATTTTCTCCGATCCCTCAGACGGCAGACCCCATATGGTCTATTGGCTGAAAATTATTATTTTTGTGAACTGAAAATGAAAATCAAAAATACCATCCTGCTAATCGTCGCTCTGCTGACAGTGTCTGTCGGCATAGTCGCGTGCATTCCGAGTTTTACGCTCAACGGCGCGCCGATCGACTATAATGTCTACAAGACTGTCCGGGTCTCGAATTTTCCGATTCGTGCGGCGCTCGTCTATCCTCCTCTTGAGCAGACTTTTGAGAACGAGCTACTCAACTACATCACGCGCAATACGCGCCTGCAGACCGTCGACGGAGCCTCCGATCTCAATATCGAGGGGGAAATAACGCAGTACTACCTCACTCCGCAGGCCGTCACCGAGGATGCATATGCCTCGAAGACACGTCTTACAATCGGGGTCAGGGTGAAATATACCGACAATAAAGCCGATGGGAAGGATATAGACCAGACCTTCACGGCCTATCGCGACTTCGACAGCTCGCAGATGCTGACCGACGTTCAGGACCAGCTCTGTCAGGAGATCTCGGAAGAGCTTGTTCAGCTGATCTTCAACGCGACTCTCGGCAACTGGTAAAATAAAAATCAAGTCATTAATCACAACGACAGAATCCGGAAATGACCTCATATGACCGTCTGATAGCCTCGATCGAGACTGACACACCGCTGCCGGCCGCTGACGCGCTGGAGCTGCTCGAGAGCTATCCTTGCTTCACGCTTCCGGCCTCAAGGGCTCTTCTCGATCCTTCGCTTGACGAGGATCTCAGGCGCAGGTTTCTGTCGGCGGTGGCACTTAACGCCCCCGATGTCAAAACACTGATCACGTTGATTGAACCCAACGGCGCCCGTCTGGCCGGGTTTTATCCCGACGGAAAGCGGGCCGAAACCCCGACAACCGAGAGCGCGATCGACACGTTTCTCGACACCTACGGCCACGGAATCGACCCCCGGGAGGAAGCTCTTCTCGAACGGCTCATCTTCAATCCGGCACCCGACTACAGCGAGGTGCTTGCCCGCGAGGCCGCAGAAGATCCCGCCCCCGTTGAACCGGCGGAGAAATCAGAGCAGGACAGTCTGCTTGATGCCTTCATAGATTCGCAGAATGCTCCGGCACCTCCCGCGCCACGGCGCGCCGAGGAGAAAACTACCGTCGGTCACCACCGTCCCGATCCGGAAGCGCCGCTCAGTGAAAGTCTTGCGAAAATCTTCATCAAACGTGGCCGCTATGACAAGGCATTTGAAATAATAAAGCAATTAAGTTTGAATTTTCCCGAAAAAAGTGTTTACTTTGCAGACCAATTGCGTTTTTTGCAGAAACTGATCGTTGTCCAGCGCTACGAGAAGGCAGAAAACAGAAAGACTAATCAACTCAAAAATCAATAACGAAAGAATATGTCAATTGTATTCATTGTGCTTACCTTGCTGGTAGCCATTCTATTAATTTGTGTAGTGCTTATCCAGAAGTCAAAAGGCGGGGGTCTGTCTTCGTCGTTTGCCGGCTCAAACCAGATCATGGGTGTGCGCCGTACGAACAACTTCATCGAAAAAGTGACCTGGTCGCTTGCCGGAGCAGTCGCTGTCCTTTCGGTTCTTTGCACATTCACAATGCCCGACGCGATCACTTCAGCCTCGCGTGTCGAGGCAAGCGCTCCTGAGCAGACCGCCGGCGGCAACTATGATACTCAGGCTCCCGTACCCGCACAGGACGCAGCTCAGACACCTGCTCCCGTTCCCGCCACACCGGAGCAGTAAGCCAAAATCGAAAGAGACACAACGATAACCCGAGCAGGCCGTGACCTCAATCAAGTCGCGGCCTTGGTTGCATAAGAATCGAACGCAAATCACTTCCCCCAACATGGCAACAGCGACAGACACCCTCTTCATTATTCCGGCACGCGGAGGCAGCAAAGGGATTCCGGGAAAGAACATCAAGGATTTCTGCGGACGTCCGCTGATCCACTATGCCATCGAACAGGCCAGGCAGCTTGGCGCCGACAGTCATGTCATTGTCTCGACCGACTCCGAAGAAATCGCTGAAGTCGCGCGTGCGACGGGGCTGCGGGTCGATTACCGGCGTCCCGATGAACTCGGCGGCGACACGATCGGTAGCCGTGAGGTTATGCTTGATGTCATGGACTGGGCTGATGCCAGAGGTCTGAAGTATGACCGGATCTGTCTGCTGCAGCCGACGTCGCCGCTGCGCACGGTCGATGACATCCGGCGTTGTCTGGAGGCGTATTCCCCGGACCTTGACATGGTGGTAAGCACTGTTGAGTCGTCGACTAACCCCTACTACAACTGCTTCGAGGAGAGCGATGAGGGTTTTCTCCGGATCTCGAAGGGCGACGGGCAGTTCGTGCGCCGTCAGGATGCACCGAAGGTCTGGGAGTACAGCGGGGCGGTCTATGTCATCAATCCGCAGTCGCTCCGCGAACGTCCTCTCGGCTCATTCACCCGCCGCAGGGGTGTCGAGATCGACCAGGCGAGAGAGATCGGAAGAGCGTCG
>CAJUHM010000026.1:10285-35736 GCA_910586475.1 uncultured Muribaculaceae bacterium
AGAGCAGTCGATCTCGACACAGGCCTCGACTGGATCATCGCAGAGGCGGTCTGCTGCCATTCATCTTTATCTTCCGTCTGAAAATCCATCCTCTGAAGGTATGGAATAATTTTCACGACTCACTTATTTCTGACAGATTATGGACCGACATCTGATAGCCGACAAGGCTAAAATAATCGACGCTGTGAGAGCGCTTAACTCGCTCTCGGGAGGCGTCATGACACTCTTTGTTGTCGATTCCCGCGGGCGGGTGACCGGCACGGTGACTGACGGAGACGTGCGTCGCGCGCTTCTCGCCGGCGTGTCTGTCGACGATCCGGTCTCGAAAGCCGCCAACACGCGGTTCAAGGCGTTGCGCGGCGAGTGTATAGATCTGCGTCTTCTGCGTCAGTACCGCAAGGCGAATGTGCGTCTGATTCCGCGACTCGACGGCGAGGGAAAAATCGTGGAGATTCTCGACACGACAAAGACTCCGACACGACTCCCCGTCGGCGCCATTCTGATGGCGGGCGGCAAGGGGGAGCGGCTCCGTCCGCTGACGCTGACAACCCCTAAGCCGCTGCTTAAGATCGGCGACCGTCCGATCATTGACTACAATGTTGAGGCCCTGCGGCGTTGCGGCGTTGAGCGGATCTATGTGACGGTCAACTATATGGCCGAAAAAATAGAGGCTCATTTCGCCGGGACGGAGGTCGAGTGTGTCCGTGAGGACCGGCCGCTGGGAACGATCGGGGCCGCTGCGCTCGTTGATCTTCCAGAAGAGGGGTCGACAATTGTGATGAATTCGGACCTTTTGACAACGATTTCGTTTGAGGAGATGTTTCTCCACCATGAGGATGAGAATGCGGACATCACGATTGCCGCTGTGCCGTATAACGTCTCTGTGCCCTATGCGATACTGACCACCGACGGACCGCTCGTGACCAATCTGGAGGAGAAGCCTTCCTATGCCTACTATGCCAACGCCGGGATCTACATCTTTTCCAACCGGTTGCTCCGCAAGCTCTCGCCAGACCGTCGCACCGACGCGACCGATCTGATCGAGGCTGCGATCGAAAGCGGTAAGCGTGTGGGCTATTTCCCGATTTCCGGAACGTGGATAGACATCGGTTCGCCGACCGACTATGCCCACGCTAAAGAGCTCATGCGCCATCATCTTGACTCACGTCGCTGAGTCAGGGAACTTCAGGTCCCCCGAATCTGTTATTGCTTTGGGGGCGCAACGCCTGACAACCGTGACAGAAATATAAAAGACGGACTGATATAAAAAGAGAGACTGCCGCCGGCCGGAATGGCGTGTGCCGGGGTGGTCGCCACCAAAATTCATAAGGAAAAAACTATGGCTGACAGCAACTTTATAGATTATGTGAAGATCCATTGCCGAAGCGGCAAAGGGGGCGCGGGATCGCGCCATTTCTATCGTGCGAAATATGTCCCGAAGGGTGGTCCTGACGGCGGCGACGGTGGCCGCGGTGGCCATATCATTCTGCGCGGCGACGCCCAGATGTGGACTCTGCTTCCTCTGAAATATAACCGCCACATGTTTGCCGGCAACGGCCAGAGCGGCACTGGCGGACGAAGCACCGGAAAGGATGGCGACGATGTGATCATCAATGTTCCTTGCGGCACGGTCGTTTTCGATGCCGAGACGGGAGAGTTTCTCGCCGAGGTCAACGGTCCGGGCGAAGAAGTGAAATTGCTCCGCGGCGGACGCGGCGGACTCGGAAACTGGCATTTCAAAAGCCCGACAAACCGCACTCCGCGCTATGCCCAGCCGGGTGAGCCGGCGATTGAACGCACGGTCATTCTGGAGCTTAAGCTGCTGGCCGATGTCGGTCTTGTCGGATTTCCCAACGCCGGAAAATCGACTCTTCTGTCGGCGATATCTGCGGCGCGTCCGAAAATCGCCGACTATCCTTTCACGACTATGGAGCCGCAGCTCGGCATCGTGGGCTATCGCGACAACCTCTCGTTTGTGATGGCCGATATTCCGGGAATCATCGAGGGTGCGAGCGAGGGAAAGGGTCTGGGCCTCAGATTTCTGCGTCATATAGAGCGCAATGCGGTGCTGCTTTTTATGGTGCCTGCTGATGCCGACGATATTACTGAACAGTATCATATTCTGCTGCGTGAGCTTGAGCGATTCAATCCGCAGCTGATGGACAAGCACCGCATTCTGGCCGTTTCGAAGAGCGATATGCTCGACGATGAGCTGAAAGATGCGATCGCCGAGACGCTTCCGGAGGATGTGCCGCATGTGTTTATCTCGGCAGTGACCGGCCAGGGCATCGATGAGCTGAAGGATGTGCTCTGGGCAGCTGTGACCGATGTCAACAACCAGATAGCCACACCTTCGATCACTCATCGTCCGCTCGATGGCCATCACCGTGTCCGCGAAGAGGATGAGTTTATTTTCGACACGCCCGACATGCCTGCCGAGACTGATGAGGATTTCGATGAGGATTTCGATGATTCGGGCGAGTGGGACGACGATTTCTTTGATCCCGGGTTTGATCCGGAGAAGTTTGTGCCTGATGCCGATGACTGATTCTTTGCTGCCGGCAGTCGGGCTTGAGCTGCCTGCCTGTGTGAGGGCCTTCTCGACCGAGCGTGGGGCGGAGGCTTCTTCGGACGATCCTTATTCGGGGTTCAATGCGTGTCACTATGTCGGCGATGATCCGGAGCATGTCGCAGTCAGCCGCAGTCTTCTGTCGGCTGTCACGGGCATTCCCTCCGAACAGATTGCGCTGCCCCGTCAGACTCATTCCGACCGGGTCGCTGTGGTCGATGCTCTTCCGGTCGATTCCGGGGCGCTTGAGGGAGTCGACGGACTGGTGACGGTGTTGCCGGAGGTGGCGCTGTGTGTCAACACGGCCGACTGTGTGCCGGTCGTGCTTGTCGATGCGGTTGCCCATGTCCTCGGTGTTGCCCATTGCGGCTGGCGCGGGATTGTCAATTCGCTTCTTCCCAATATGATAGAAGAAATGGTCAGACTCGGGGCAAATCCGTCAGAAATGGATGTCGCGATGGGTCCTGCAATTGGAACGGAATGTTTTGAGGTCGGAGAGGAGGTTGCCTTTCAGTTCCGCGATGCGTTTCCGGATTGTGAGGGAATTGTCGTGGATGGGTTGTCGGAGCGTCCGCATGTCGATCTGGGCGCAGCCGTCAGGGAGCGTCTTGTGGTGCTTGGAGTCGGCCGCGGGCGTGTGAAAGAGCCTCGGTTCTGTACGCGTTGCCAGCCGGAGCGGTTCTTTTCGGCGCGGGCTCTCGGAATCGGTTCGGGGCGTGTGCTGACTTGTGCGTTTCTCCCTCTTAGGGCAGAGGTGCGCGGGTGAATGCGTCGATGAAGCTTCCCGGGGTTGAATTGATGATCTGGCATCCCTGACGCGAGGCAAAGCGTTTTATGGAGAAATAGGAGCGGAACGCGATGTGGAAACTCAGCATGATTTCGTGAAGACGGATGTCTTTGTAGACTGATGCCACGCGTGTGTGCTCGGCTTCGTTGTCTTCATAGAAATGCGGCTGGACGCTGACCACGACATTCTCGTCGGTGACTTCGAGGGTGCGTGTCCATGAATGGTCGGCTCCGGCAAGATATATTTTTTTGTAGCCAAGAGCTATTCCGACCATTATGGCTGGAATCAGTACGTTGCGCGGCCGTGGCATGCCGAGTCCGTGGCTGTAGGCGAAGTTTTCAAGAAACCGGAATCCTTCGACTCCGACGGGGTTGAACCGGATGACGGTCAGGTTGGCGGGCAGTGTTGCCGGCAATGTGACGCCTGCCGGGATGAACAGGTCCATCGGCCAGCTGACATTCCGCAGCCGCTCCCATAGCCGGGCCACATTGGCGTTGGTCAGATCGCGGAAAAATACCGGATCGACAAGTATGTAGTAGTCGGGCCGCAGGTGGTCGAACTGCGGCGCGTTTGCTGCGAAATTGACGGCCATCAGCGGGTTGGCCTCAAGCGGGGCGCTCTGCTCCTCCATTGTGCGGTTGAGTGAGGGTCCGTTGCCGAGGATGATCAGTGAGGCCCCTTCGCGTGCGGTCGGGCGGATGCGCGCCGCTCGCGATCCGAGGGCGATCTTCACGATGCTCTTGAGCGAAGCGCCGAGGTCGGCGAAGAATCCGGGGATTGAGTTTGCAGCAGCCATAAGAGCGATTTATTTTTCGGTCGGTTCGGTCGGTTCATTCGTGGGCGGGGCGATGACGAATTCTTCGTCTTCGGCAAGAATTTCTACGGGAGTGCCGATTTTTACGAGTTCCTTGAGCCGGAGAAGTTCGTCGTTGTGGAGACGCACGCAGCCCATGCTCGCGCGGGTGCCGATCGATTCGGGCTCGTTAGTGCCGTGGATTCCGATCGAGCGGAACCGCGGCATTTTCAGGCGCATGAACCAGGGTCCGTAGCTTGCGCGGAATTTGCCGTCGAAGTCTTTCCATGCCGATGAGTTCTCGATGCTCATGATGGTGAATTTTCCTTCGGGCGTTTTGTGGTCGCCGTTGCGGGTTTTGTTTCCGAGGTTTTCCCCGAGGCAGACATCGGTCGTGTAGATGAGAGAGTCGTTTGAGTTGAAGACGTAGAGTCTGAAGTCTTTTTTCGAGATGACAATCCGGTTCTGGGCGGATAGGATTCCACCGAACAGTGCGATTGCGGCAATGGTGAGAAGAAGATGTTTCATTTTGATCATGTGGGTGGGTGGTGGTGAGTGAGTTGGCGGAGTGTTATTGAAAGAGGGGTCAGTAGCTCGCTGAGCAGTCGAAGGTCTGCCGTTCGGGCAGGATGATGACGCGTGTGCCGATGCTGACAAGATTGTGGAGCTTGGTCAGCTCGGAGTTTTTCAGCCGTATGCATCCTTCGCTCGCGCGGTGGCCGATTGAGGATGGGTCGTGGGTCCCGTGGATGCCGATGTGGGTGAATCCGGGGACAGCGAGTCGCATGAACCAGGGTCCGTAGGCGCCCTTGATCTTTCCTTTTCCGTCCTTGAAGTCGTGGTCCCAGTAGGAGGATGCTACGATCTGGTTGATTCTGAAAGAGCCTTCGGGCGTTTTTCGGTCGCCCCGTCGGGTTTTGTTGCCGATGTTTATTCCGCATGCGATTCCGGTGCGGAAGATTATGTTGTTGTTGTCGTCGATGACGCGCAGGGTCATGTCTTTTTTGCAGATGACGACGGTGTTGCCGGCGAAAGCTGATGCGCAGAAAACGACCAGCGTGATGATTGAAAGAAGTCGTAGGGACATTGCGGGATCAGTATTTTCGAAGGGTTATGCGTGTGCCTTCGGCCGTTGTCATGATCAGTTGGGAGTCGGTCAGTCGGTCGATGGTGTAGCGTTGTATCCATCCTCGGGTTTCGTCGTTGGCTTCTGGGGGTGCGAAGACTCCCCAGGAAGTGAGCTGGCATGGGGAAACGTTGGGGAATTCGAGCGCAAGGTCCGGATAGTCGTAGGTCATGTTGGCCGTATGGCGAATGTTAGCGTAGCATGTGAGGTGGGCGGTGTGTCTGTAGAAGCAGTAGTAGCGTTCCGGGGCGGAGACAGTCGTTCCGTCCGGATAGACAATTTCGGTGACCTGCCACTGTCCGGCGAGTTTCCCGATCAGCGGGAGTTCACGGCATCCGGCCATCATTGAAATGATTGCAGCAATCCCGAGGATGCAGGCAAATTTTTTTATTTTATCCATCCTGTTTTTCTTATTGTTAGCATTGCGCCGAAGCTTTTTCCGAGAAGGTCGCCTCCGTCGGCGCCGAGTCCGAGGCGGAAGTCCCATCCGGCGAGGCGTCGTGGCGAGTAGGTGACTTCTGCCAGGGCGTTGACGTTATGGAGAATCGTCGGTGTGGGGTTGTCGTATGTGCCCCACGAGCGGGTGAACGACAGGAGTGCTCGGTAGGCGATCTCCGCTGTCGGCCGGCCGGAGAATCCGAAATGATGGCCTTTGATGCGGTTGTGGTAGAAGGCGAGGCTTCCGTTGGCGTTGTAGACCGGTGAGATGATGAGCGGGTTTCCCATTCCCATTCCCCAGTGGTTCCATCCGGGATAGAGGTAGTGGTTGTAGTAGTTGTCGCGTCCGCTGACCTGCTCGGGGATCTCCGGAGTGTGGTCCCAGTAGACTGCTCCGCTCTGGTCCTTAGTGTTCAGATATTCGTAGACAAACTTGTCGATAAAAGGGTTGGCGGGGAAGCTTAGTTCGAACCCGAGGAGCATGTCGCGCCATGAGTGGTCGAAAAACATCATGGAGTGGTCGTCGAAGTAGTGGAGGTAGTAGGGACGTATGGCCCATTCGGTTTCCGGAAGCCGGCATGTCGCGGCGAGCGACCATTGTCCGACGTGGTTTCCGTAGGCGTTCTGGATTTCTCCGAGCTGGAATTGGTCGTTTGAATCGCCACCGCCCGAGGGGATTATGGTTTTGATGATGCTTTTGAAGTCATGGGGGAGTTTGACGACTATGGGCTGTCCGTCGGGGTCGAGGGTGTGGACTTCGCCTCCGAAGTGGGTTGCCATTTCGAGTCCGCCTTCAATTGTCAGCGGATGGCGATCGGGGTCGCCGAGGCGAATGAAGAGGCCTTTGGAGTGGAAGAGCTCATCTTTGACCCATCGAGAGTCGGCGTGGGGTGTGTCGCGCTGCCATCGGCCGTCGGTCGTTACGCCGAATGAGAAATAACCTTTTACCGATAGCCAGCGGTTGGTGAATGGGACCGGTTCGTAGCGCGGCATTGAGATGTAGGCCTGAGGGATTGGACGGGCGTTTTGCGACAGGACCATGCTTCCTGAGGCCAGTTCGCTGTCGATGAGCCCTTCGACGCGCTCTTTCGATCCGACGGTCAGCTGTAGCGACCGGTAGCGCACTTCGCTGTAGAGCTGCTGGATGACGAATCGGGAAGTGAAGTTGTAGGGGACGACCAGATCCGCTCCGAATCCCCATGAAAAGCGTGTGTCGGGATCTGTTTCGCGGAAAAATCCGCCGCGGATGAAGCCGTTGTTTTTCTCGACCGATGAAAGCCCGAAGCGGTTGTTCATCAGCCAGAAGGGTGTGTGGCCGGAACTGCTGACGGCCATTCCCTCACCGAAATACCGGTAGGTCATGCGCTGGTCCGGCTGTCTGTCGGTCAGACTGTCGGAGGGAATCGAATCGGCATGTGTTGTCTGAATTCCGAGAAGCAGTGAGACGATTAAAAGAGTGATGCGTGATTTCTTCATCAGGAGAATTTTATTGATTCAAAGCGGCATCCGCGGAGATAGTCGGCGGTCGGCATTCGTTTTTTTCCCTGTGGCTGGAGCGATAGGATCTCGAGGGCGAAGTCGGCGCAGTCGACCGTCATTGATCCTTTGCTGCCGATGCGGACTTTTCCGGGTTCTGAGGCGGGGGTGTCTGTCAGACGGGTCGAATAGATTTTCATTGTGCCTGCCTGAGCGCCGTCGGCTTCCACGGCGGTCCATGCGGCGGGATACGGTGCGAGTCCGCGGATGAGGTTGCGCACGTCGGCTGCGTTGCGATTCCAGTCGATGTGGCATGTTTCCTTGAAAATTTTCGGGGCGGGAGCGGGTTCGAGGCCGTTGTCGATCTGGTCCTGCGGGATCGGCGAGAGGTTTCCCCGGGCTATGTTTTCGACGGTTTCGAGCGTCAGGCGTGCGCCGAGTTCCATCAGTCGGTCGTGGATTGTGCCTGCGTCGTCGTCGGGTCCGATTCCGATTTTTTCCTGTTGGATTACGTCGCCGGTGTCGATTTCATGTTTAAGGAAGAATGTGGTCACTCCGGTTTCGGTGTCGCCGTTGATGACAGCCCAGTTGATCGGCGCTGCGCCGCGGTAGCGCGGTAGAAGAGATGCGTGGAGGTTGAACGTGCCGAGTGGCGGCATTGTCCAGACCACTTCAGGCAGCATTCTGAAGGCGATGACAATGAACAGATCTGCTCCGATTTCGCGCAGAGCATTGACAAAATCCTCGTTTTTCAGTTTTTCGGGCTGGAGTACAGGTATGTTGTGGCGTATGGCGGCCTGTTTAACGGCAGATTCCATCAGATGTTTTCCGCGCCCGGCAGGTTTGTCGGGTCCGGTGACAACTGCGGCGATTTCATGTTCGGATCGGAGGAGAGTCTCAAGAGATGCGACGGCGAAATCAGGAGTGCCGAAAAAAACGATTCTCAATTTCTTTTCTTTCATTCAAAAATATGTTTAGGGTGCAAAGATAGCCAAAAATCCGACAATCTCTAAACATGCGCGGGTCTTACATAAGAGTGCGGAGAATGTCGAGGCTTTTCAGACCTGTCAGTGTAGCGTAGTGGATCGAATAGTATTCGAGGATCCCGTCGAGGATCCGTCGGCGTTCATCGCGTGACAGCCGCCACAGATGCATTGTCTGAAACGTCAGTCTGCCGAGCATCGGAACGGCTCTCGAATCGGCGGCGGAGAAAAAATGGGGGTGTAGAGGCGGGGTCATTCTGAATCTTCCGTCGGCCATGTCGAAAACCATGCCGTCGCTGTAGCTTCCGATGTCCGGGGCGATCCCGAGGACTGCGGCGAGTCTGCTGAGGAAGCAGAGGTGGAAATTTGCGAGCTTTGCCGGCGGGATTCTGTCGAGGTTTACGATTCCGTCGGCGATGAATTGCCACAGCAGACTGTCGGGCGGTCCGTCGCGGAGTATGCATCCGAGGACTTCGGCGAGAAACATTGCGAGCGACGATCTGACGGGGTGGGAATGGATTCCGTGGAGGGCTGTCATCGAGCGGACATTTGCCATTGTGTGGATGTCTCGTCCGGGTTTTATGTCGGCTTCGCATTCAACGATCGACAGGGGCATCATGAGGGCTCTCATCCGCGATGCGGCCCGTCCGGATCCGGCGCTTACGGCAAAGGCTACACGTCCTGATTCGAGCGAGAAGGCCGTCAGGATATTGTGGCGTTCGTTGTGGCGTATGGTCCGGAGGATAATCAGGTGGAGGGTCTGTTTCACGGAGGCAAATTTACGAAATTTGTTTCTATATGGGTCAACGTCGGGCGGACAATCCGCTGGTTTCTGTCTGCATTTTGAGCCGGCATGGAGGGAATGAAGAAAAAAAATTGTAAATTTGTTGGAATGAAACGAGAAAACGACAATGTCCGAAAAGAGAAGAAAGGTCTGCATCGTGACGGGTTCACGTGCGGAATGGGGGCTGCTGAGCCCGATCGCCAGAGAGCTTGAGGCCCGCGAAGATGTCGGGTTGCAGATCATTGCGACGAATATGCATCTGCTTGAGCGCTACGGCCACACGGTCGATGTGATCCGTCAGGAAGGGTTTCGTGTCGATGCTGAGGTCGCAATGGGTGCCGACGGCGACAGCCGCAGAGACACGGCCGTGGCCACCGGACGGTGTCTCTGCGGAATGGCTGATGCATTTGCGCGTCTTGAGCCTGATCTGGCTGTTGTGCTCGGCGACCGTTATGAACTGCTTGCGGTCGGGGCTGCCGCCACGATCATGCGTATCCCTATTGTCCATCTCCACGGAGGCGAGATTTCTGAAGGCGCGATCGATGATTCGATCCGCCACTCGATTACGAAGATGTCGGCGCTTCATCTGACTTCGGCGGAATGTCACCGCCGCCGTGTCATCCAGATGGGGGAAGATCCCGCGATGGTCCATGACATCGGAGCTGTCGGAGTCGCCAACGCTCTTGCCGTCGAACCATTGGCGAAGGAGGAGCTTGAGGCGTTTCTCGGCGTCGGGCTCGACCGGCGTTCGTTAGTAGTCACCTACCATCCGGTCACCGCCGACGACCGCACTCCGGTCGAGCTGTTCGGACATCTGCTGGAAGCTCTCGGCCGGTTCGGCTCTTCGACGGTTGTCTTCACCTATCCGAACAATGACGCCAACGGACGGGAGATCATCGGGATGATCGATCGTTTTGTCGCGGAGAATCCCGGACGAGCCGTGGCTTTCCCCTCGCTCGGAATGAAACGCTATCTTTCGCTGCTCCACTATGCGGGCGCGGCGGTCGGCAATTCATCGAGCGGCATCATCGAGGTCCCGTCAATGGGAATCCCGACGGTCAATATCGGACGCCGGCAGGAGGGCCGTCTTTCGGCGTCGTCGGTCATCAACTGCCGGGACGACGCCGATTCGATCGCCGATGCGGTGGAACGTGCACTGTCGGAGTGCTGCCAGCGTGAAGCTGCCGCGGTCGATAATCCCTACTATAAGCCGGACACAGTCGTGAGAGCGGCAGAACTTATTGCAACCGTTCCGATGGAAAAGCTGCGCCACAAGCGGTTTTTTGATGTTAATATAATTTAAACCGGCATTCGGCGCGGAGTGACAAAAGTGTTAAAAAATGCCTACAACGCCGTTTTGAGGCAAGATGTGTCTAAACTCTTTTGTTTTTAACGAAAAAAATTGCAATTTTGCAGTGTGACTATTTTTCCTGCCGACTCAATAGCCCAGAAGAAGATTACCGTTCGTGAAGTTATCCAGTTTTTCACACATCTGGTCTGCCTGACTATTCTGTTTCTTCTTCCTGACGTTCTCGCTTCTTTTGGCGAGGGCGCCCAACATCATCCGTTCGAGCCGTTCATCTATCTGAAGGCTCTGCTATTTGTCGGAGTTTTCTACACGAGCTATTATTTCACAACCGACCCGACAACCGGACAGAAGAACGCGATCTGGAAATTTACGGTTCAGATCCTGCTAATTGTACTGGTCGCGTGTGCGCTTCTTCATGTGATCTCCCACTTTCTGCATCCGGATTCGGCTCCGGACGGGCACTTTCGCAGTTTCCGCGAGGAGGTCTCGATGAATTGTCTGTTGAAGTTCTCGCCTCCCGTGATGCAGGAACTTCTGGTTGTCGTTCTGACGGTGGCGCTCGGTCAGGCAATCAAGTTTATCTACAAGACTCATCGGGTTCAGCGTCACCATCACGAGCTGCTGGCCCGCGAGCGCGAGAATGAACTGACGCAACTGAAAGCCCAGCTCAATCCGCATTTTCTTTTCAATACGCTCAATTCGATCTATGCGCTGATCGATATAGCTCCGGCAAAGGCAAAGGATGCGATCCACCGTCTGAGCAAGATGCTGCGCTACATGCTTTATGAGAATCAGGGCGTCATCACATTCGGCGAGGAATGCGAGTTTCTGCGCCATTACACCGATCTGATGCGGCTTCGGCTTTCCACGTCGTTTCCAGTCAGAGTCGAGATTGATCCGGGAGGTGCTGAAAGGCTTCCGGTCGCGCCGCTGCTGTTCATAAACATAGTCGAGAATACATTCAAACATGGTGCGCGCAGCGGAAGCTGTAGTCCGATTGATATCAGAATGTGGGCCGACGGATCAACTGTCTGTCTGAAGACATCAAACGGCAATGATTTCGTAAAGACTCCGTCGTCAGGAATCGGGCTGGCGAATCTCCGAAGGACTCTTGATCTGCAATATGGTGGCCGATATTCACTGGCGATCAACGACGGAGAGCGGTTTGAAGTTGAGCTGAGAGTCGATGCCAACGAGTTGCCGGATATGGTGCGCCAGTTACATCTGAAAGACTGAACAAAAACAAGAATAGACAGAACTAAAAAAGAAAGATTGAAAGACTGTAGCAATGGGCCGACAGGCTCGGCAAAGGTCAGAATAACAAAGAATCGAATTTGAAACAAAAAGAATCCACAATGAACAAACTACGTTGTTGCGTCATTGATGACGAGCCTTTGGCGGCTCAACTCATCAACAGTTATATCCTCCGGACGCCGTATCTTGAGGACGGAGGAATTTTTTCCTCAGCCCAGGAAGCGGTGAAGAAGGTTATAGACGGAGATTTTGATCTGATTTTCCTCGACATCAATCTTCCACAGCTTAACGGATTGGAATTTGCGAGAATTGTTCCACCTACCACGAGAGTGATATTTACTACGGCATATGACAATTATGCGGTGGAAAGTTTCAAAGTCAATGCGCTTGACTATCTGCTGAAACCGATCAGCTATGAGGAATTCAGCAAATCGGCCTCGCGTGCGCTTCAGCAGTTGAACGGAATGACTGTCGGGCAGAAGCGCCGCGAAATGGATTCGATCATTGTCAAGAGTGAGTACAAACTGATTCAGATTCCTATCGACGACATTCTCTATATCGAAGGTCTGAAAGACTATGTGAAGATCTGCACCGAAAACGGTACGGTCATGACCCTAATGAACATAAAGGCTCTCGAACGTTCTCTTCCGGGCGACAAGTTCATGAGAGTCCACCGTTCGTTTATCGTCAACATGCGCCGCATCACAGTCATCGAGCGCAACCGGATTGTTTTCGGCACAACATATATTCCTGTCAGCGAGAGTTACAAACAGGCTTTTTCAGACTATGTCAATGCACGCCTTGTCGGGACTTTTCCCCGCAACGCCGACTGATCATTTGGTTAAAAATAACTAATTTTATATTAAAATCATTGCATTTTGCAATGATTTTTTTTTATTTTTGGGGCAGAAAATATTTTGTGCGCCAATTTACTAATAGTCAATTAGAAGCCAAATCGTTAAATCCATGAAGAAAATAAGTTTGCTGTCCGTTTTAATAGCTATAGCCTTTATTCCGGCTCAGTCTGTAGCTCAGGTATCTTCAAGCTATATGGATCAGTTTATGTACACATATCTGATTGATGGTTATTATTATTATCTTTTAAAGAGTTTCTACCCGGATTCGAGCAGGCTCCTTCAGCTACGGTAGGCAGCGGAGATACGAGATATTATTGGGCAGTGGCGGACACGGTCAATACGAATCAGGATGGGACAGCGCAAGCAGAATCGGCCTGCAGGGCTTTCAGACCGCTGTCCGGCCGAGATCCGATTATTTCACCGCTGGAAGGGTCAGGCCCTCCGACATACCAGTGTGACAAGGAGTTCTATAGGGGTGATTGCGTGATACCATCTACCGTCAGCTATAAAGGAGTTGATTATATTGTAAGTTGTCTCGGCGAACATGCAATGGCGTGCAATCCCAATCTGACGTCGGTCAAGTTTCCAAGCAGCGTGTGGCGCATCGAACAACTTGCATTTTTCAAAAGTCCGAAACTTGAGTCGATCGAGATTCCTCATGACACACCCTCATTTTTCCTCGGCGAGCGGGCGCTTGAGGGGACGGCATTGACAGAAGTTTGGCTGCCGGACTCGATGTCGGAGCTTCAGAATTTCTGCTATTATGACAACAAAATAAAAATCCGTTTCAGCGAGAATCAGGCGGTTTATGATGAAGGTTATGCTCCGATTCTCAGGGGTGGGGCTATAAAGTATCACAATATAGAGGAGGGCGTGTTCCTTTTGCCGAGAAGCCGCTTTATGTTATGCGAGGGATCTGTGACGGGGGTGAAAACCGTTGTGATACCTCCGACAGACCGGTTCGCATCGCAGGAGAAAGCTATAGCGGGATGCGAGACGATCGTTTCGATGGCAGCCGAACCTCCTGTGGTAGAGAATCCGGGCGAATGGCTTTATTATTGGGCCGGGTACAGATACTATACCGAAGACGACAGAACTAAGGAATTCGGCCTGCGTGATGCAAAGCCGATAGGGCTGGCGGCAGATTACGAGAATGTTACGCTTGTGGTCCCCACGGGCAGCGAGGAGGCCTACCGTAGCGCGCCTGTGTGGTGTGAGTTCAAGACAATTGTCGGGAAGGATTCTTTTGTGGAATATCTCGGCGCGGGAATTGACGAGAGTGTGGACGGTCAGTCGGATGTGCGGGTAGATGTGGATGGTGAAGGAATCACTGTCACTGCCGGCACGCTGATGCGGACCTCAGTTTTCGACACATCCGGCAGACTGGTGGGCTCAGGCGTCGCCTCGGCCGAAAACCCGCTGCGACTTGCTCTGCGTCCGGGCTTCTACATAGTGCGCACGGGCGCGACCTCGCACAAAATAAAAATCTGACAAATGATTCGGACGATGCTGCGGCAATTGGTTAAACCGTAGCCGACCGGTCAGAAAGCCGACTGAAAAATAATGGAGGGGGAGGTAAATGCGATTGGCGTTTGCTTCCTCCTCTACTCTCTTAGAGGTTATTTAATAACAAATCTGATTGAAGAAGAGATGTTGGTGTCAGTATTCGATGATATTGCAGTGGCATTGTACGTAGAAGTTCAGATAGAATCCGTGGTCTTGGTTTCCTATAGTGATTTTTCCTCGTTCGAGTATGATTTTAGGTAAGTACAGTTCTTCGATCGTAGAGTCCTTGAACTGCCTGTTATATCTTGATCTGACAGTGGGGGGAACGACCATCTTCTTTATGTGGCAATTGCCAAATGCGTAGGCTCCAAGACATTTGAGCGACTTGGGCAATACAACTTCAGGAAGATAACAGCCGGAAAAAACACAACTATCACTATCGTGTTTTCCAATGGATTTCAGCGAATCAGGAAAAACTACAGACTCGGTTACAGCCCATCCGGTTAAAAAATGACCGGAAAAGCCCTTGACCCCCTCGGGGATTATCAGTGTCTTTATGGCATTAGGGTGATGCCCCTTGTTGCCGTTCCAACCATCGGGGGCATCAAAACCGTCTTTGATTATGTTTTCGGGACTGGGAGTGAAAGAATTGACTATGCCGTCAACGTGGTGGAAAGTGCCGGATTCAGAGGTGAATCTGCCGGAAAAGTTGCCGAAAAAGTTTCTAAGGTTGTTGAGGAGATTGCTGAGAGTTGCCATTGCTGCGAGTATCAGTCTCCAAAGTTACGGAAATTTTGTTATGTCTGATGCTTTTGAGAGATGAAATATTCAATATTCAAGGAGGGTGTGTCATAATGGCTCATCCGGGTCGTCGCCTGAGGGATTCGGGTTCGGTCATTGACGACAGTCAACTCCCATCACCCTCATGCCTCTACCGTCTGAACTATTCTGACCGCGCCCTTGTCATCCGGCAGAAAATAACAGGCGCTGCGTCAAAATTTTGAATTTTGACACAGCGTCTCTTTGCTGTATGGTCCGGGTGTGGATCGGGGATTACCGGAGGGGGAAATTCTTATGTACGGTTCACGTTAAGAAACGGCAGGTGTTCAATATCTGATAGATCCGGCACCGCGACACGTGCCGCAATTACCTGTACCGCTGCAGACCGGACAAGTTGTTTTAGTTTTAGTGGACTTTCCGGTGTAATATCCGGTTTCGTGGTAATATGATCCTTTGCCATTGCAAGTGCTGCATTTGCGGGCGCCACGACAGCTGGGACAGGTTCGACTTGAATTTGATGAGTTTCCAGATCCCGACTTGTAATTATTTGAGTTGGACGGATTTCCGTAGGACGAGTTTGCATTGCTTTCGCCGTTGCCTGCTACAGAGGGATCTGTTGAATAATGTCCCCGTAATATAAAAGAGTTTGGATTACCAGGGAATGTGGTATAGAAATAGTTGGCATATCCTTTCTCTTCATTATAATATATGAGTACATATCCATTGTTGGTGACTAAAAAGCTTCCTCCGTCAAAGGTGGGATCAGACATGGTTTGCTCGGCGAATTCTTCGAATGCCGGATAATTGTTTAACGGAATGGTTTGCCTTCCGTTTACTTTTGGTTCAAGTATTGTGCCTGTGATTCTAAGAACTTTTGGGTCGCATCCGGATAAAATTGTTCCATCTTTATAGATTGTCTGGACTCCATAAAAAGTTATATTTAGATCACTAAACATGCCGCTTAAGAGGCCGGCAAAGCATGGCATAATCCATAAGGATAATGATAGGAACAGGATTAATTTTTTCATAGTTTTGTTGAAACGGTCTACAGTCCGTCGACCTATAAAAATGAAAGAGGCGTGGACTGCTATGCCACGCCTTAAGTAGAAGGAGGTCGGATTTCCTTTGTATGCAGATGTGGAATAAACAGCTCCACGCCTTATGACGTGGAGACAGCTAAGCCAACTTCTTGCATACATGAGTAAGTTTCCGACGCTTCTCTACTACAAGATGATGGGCATAACGCCTCTTGTTAAAAATGTCTTGAACTGAGATCTATCAGTTCGCTGACAAATTTACGAAACATTTTCAAAACAGGCAAACTATGTGTAAGGTAAAAAAAGGATGAGGGGCTGAGGTAAAATGGTTTTACGCTCAGCCCCTTTGCTGTATGGTCCGGGTGTGGATCGGGGATTACCGGAGGGGGATTTTGTTGATGCGGGCGATGTGGCGTCCGCCTTCGAATGGGGTCGAGAGGAATGCGTCGACGATTTCGCGGGCGGTCTCGACGCTGATGAAGCGTGCGGGCATTACGAGGACGTTGGCGTCGTTGTGGGCGCGTGCGAGAGCCGCGAGCTCGGGTTGCCAACAGATGGCCGCGCGGATGCCCTGGTGTTTGTTGAGGGTCATTGAGATTCCGTTGCCTGAGCCGCACATGGCGATTCCGGGGTAGTCGCGTCCGGATTCGACGGCTTCGGCGCAGGGGTGTGCGAAGTCGGGATAGTCGCACGATGAGTCGGAGTGGGTTCCGAAGTCTTCGGTGGCGAATCCTTTTTCGTTGAGATAGCGGATCACTTCTTTTTTGAGTTCAAATCCGGCGTGGTCGCTGCAGATTGCGATGGTGGGGGTGGTTTCGGGTGTGAAGGTTGAAGTCATTCTGATAAGTAACTATTATAAATTAGTTGATATTATTAAACTGATCAGTAGCCCGTGGTTTGCTGCGGCGTTTTTTTGCTTTCGTCCTCAGTTGTGTGGCTCGCGCTACACGTTCTCGTTTTCAAGCAAAAATCACTCGAATAAGTCTCAAAAATCACTCGCAGCCGGGTTTTGCGAATTACTTATGTCTTTTTTTGAAGATTCAGCGGGCATGTGGTGGCATCTGAGGCGTCCTTTGGGTTGGAGAGGCTGACGAGGTTGATGCGTTTCCAGAGGCATGCGGGAATTGCTTTCCAGAGGGCTGTCACCAAGGCCCATCGTGAGTCGACGGTCACTCTCCGGCGACCTTTTAGGATCGCTTTCTCGATGAGGAGCGCGGCCTGGTCGACGGTCATGAGCATCGGGTAGTCGCGGTCGGCGCGCAGGATGTCGGTGCGTACGAATCCGGGGCGGATGTCGGTGAAGCGGACGTTGACCTGCTGGGTGTAGGCAAGCTGTTCGAGCGAGTCGAGAAATTGCTGCTGGAATCGTTTTGATGAGCTGTAGGCGGCTGCGATTCCGATCCCTTTTGTTGCTGCGACGGATGTTATGGCGGCGATGCGTCCGGGTGTTAGAGATGCGGTCTGGCGGAAGTAGCGGTAGGCGGCGGCAACGATGCGTGCGAATCCGACGACGTTGACGTCGAGAGTTGTCCGGACAGAGTTGTCGACGAGTTCTTCGTCCTGAAATCCTGTGCCGGAGCAGAAGAGCAGGCAGTCCATGCCGTCGAGCATTTCGATCAGATGGTTGAAGCGGCTGACGGCGTCGTCGGCAGTCACGTCGATCGAGAGATATTCGATTCGGTCGGGATAGTGCTGTTTGATTTGCCGGAGGCGTTCTTCGCGGCGAGCTGCGATTCCGACCCTGAAGCCGTAGCGGGCGAAGTCGAGCGCGAGGCGCCGTCCTAAGCCTGATGATGCGCCGATGATTACGATTCGTTTCATTTTCAGGAGATTTTTGAATTGAGGGTTATTGTTTTTTGTCGTTGTCATTAATAACTCCATCCGGTGCCGGACGGTTCAATTCAAAAGTGTAGACGAGCGAGAGGGTTCCTGTGATGGCAGCTCCGCGTTTTCCGTAGCCGGGAATGTACATCGGTTTACCGAAGGCGCTTTTGCTTTCGTGGACAACGGTGTGGAACCGCAGATCCCATCCGATAGAGAAGTTGCTGACGATGTTGACGCGTACGCCGGCGAGTAGTTCGAGGTAGCCAGCGGTTGCGTTCTGACGCGGGATGTCGAATTCGGATGTTATGCCCCAGTAGGGGTCTGAGAGGGTTATGTCGGTTATGCGATAGGAGAAGGGGGTGAAACCGTAGCGGAATCCGACAAGGAATTTGTAGCGTGGGTCGGAGTTGTAGAAGACGTTGTAGCTTGCTCCGATCTTGAAGAATGGAGCGAGCGGCGAGCGGAATGTGAAGTTGGATTCTTCGGGTGAGATCGAGGCTTGTCCGAGTCCGAGTTCGAAGGTCGGGAAGTAGCGGTTGTGGATGTTAAGCTCTCCCCATGCGGATATGATGCCGTATTTCTGTCCGGCGAGTCTGAGGGCTGTGTCCCAGATGTTGATTCCGGCTGCCGCGCAGTAGATCTTCGGGTAGATCATTTTTTTGGACTGGCGCACGGCTGTTGTGTCGATCCATTCCTGTCCGGAGACGGTGTCGATGAAGATGATGTTTCCTTTGTCGTCGCGGGCTTCTTTGAGCCGGGAGGGGTCGTCGGCTGGCGAGGAGGTAGTTTCTTTTTGCGGGGTGCCTTTCGTTCCCGGGGCCGGTTCGACGGGGGTAATGCGTCTCTGTGCGCTCAGACCGCCGGGGAGAAGGATGATTGCGGCCAGAGTGAGCATCAGGGTCAGGCATATGGATCGAAGAGCTGTCATTGTCGGAGTCTTAGTTGTCGGCGGTTCGGAAATAGATTCTGATCCGTTGTTCGTTGACGTTGGTGATGAGCGAGTCAGTGATGACGACGGAGTCGATGAGGTTGGATGTGTGGGCCACCGATGTTATCCGGTAGAAATACATTGCGCCGCATTCTTCGGAAGCGAAGTGGGGGGTTGATGTGTAGGTGAAGTCGATTCGGTCGGAGACGGATGTTGCTTCGTCTGGCTCGTAGGTGAATATCCACGATGTCCGGTCGGTGTTTGACCGGAAGGGGAGATAGACTTCGGATCGAGTTTCTCCGGGACCGTAGAGCACTGAGTCGCCTGGAGCGCCTTCGCCGCGGACCGACATGTCGGCGACGGAGATTTCGGCTCCGGAGGATGATGAGTAGTAGCCTGCAAGCGGAAGAGCGCTCTGATTGTCGGTGCATCCGGAAGTGTTGCAGCTTTGTGTCAGAGCGGCGGCCGTCAGGATGACCGCAATCGGTAGGAGCGAACGCATCGGGTTCATTTCGCAGGAGCGGAGGATGGTTTTTCAATTCGGATTTCTTCTTCGATCTCGTAGTCGTTGCGCCGCGGCGAGTTTCTGACAATCAGTTCGCCGAGGAATCCGGTGAGAAAGAGCTGAGTTCCAATGATCATTGTCGCGAGTGCGAGGAAGAAGTAGGGGGAGTCGGTGACGAGCGAGTAGGCGTTGCCGGCGTGCATGTTGTAGAGTTTCATAGCTCCGACGACAAATATCGCTATGAATCCGAGCATGAACATCAGCGATCCGAGGAGTCCGAAGAAGTGCATCGGTTTGACTCCGAAACGGTTTGTGAACCAGAGCGTGGCAAGGTCGAGATAGCCGTTGACAAAGCGGTCGAGTCCGAATTTGGATTTTCCGTATTTCCGGGCCTGATGATGGACAACTTTCTCACCGATGCGGGTGAATCCGGCGTTTTTTGCCAGATATGGTATGTAGCGGTGCATGTCGCCGTAGACTTCGATCCGTTTGACGACTTTGTTGCGGTAGGCTTTCAGTCCGCAGTTGAAGTCGTGGAGGTTTTTGATTCCGGATACTTTGCGTGCGGTTGCGTTGAATAGTTTAGTCGGGATTGTTTTGGAGAGGGGGTCGTAGCGTTTCTGTTTCCATCCGCTGACAAGGTCGTAGCCGTCCTGTGTAATCATGCGGTAGAGTTCCGGGATTTCGTCGGGGCTGTCCTGCAGGTCGGCGTCCATTGTGATTATGACGTCGCCTTTTGCGCGGGCGAAGCCTGTGTTGAGCGCGGGTGATTTTCCGTAGTTGCGTCGGAAGCATACACCTTTGACTGCGGGGTTGCTTTCGGAGAGCGACCGGATGACGTCCCATGATTCGTCGGTCGATCCGTCGTTGATGAACAGGATTTCGTAGGAGAAGCCGTTCTGGTTCATGACGCGGTCGATCCACCGTTCGAGTTCGGGGAGCGATTCGGCTTCGTTGAAGAGAGGTATTACAACAGATATGTCCATTTTATCAGGTTGGGTTTTCAGAGTTATAGAAGTCCCGGTGTCGGGATTGAGAGGCTATGTTGGTTTTTGTCTGTTTTTGTCCGGGTCTCCGATCAGGCGGACGAGGACTGCCATGAGTCCGGCGAGGATCGATCCGCTTGCAACGGTGAAGAGCCAGAATCCGAGGGTCAGGACCGAGGGGGTCGGAATCGCATGGTTTTCAAGCATCATCGATGCGGTGCGGGCGGAGTTTTCGAGTGCAGGCTGGTGAGTCTCCTCATATGTGGCGACTATGAACCGGAGCTGGTCGGCGAAGTAGCCGGGGTTGATCCATCGGAAGTAGATCATTATGAGCAGCGATGTTATCAGGGCGCCGCATGCAATCATGGTTATTCCATGAATCCAGAGGGGTGTGATCTGGGTCGGCCCGGGGAGAGCGCCGGCGGCGCGTCGCAGCTTTCTGTAGACGACAAGGGGGAAGCAGATCAACAGACTGAGAGTGAGCAGCGTCAGCGACGGCTCTGCTGCGGAATATACGCCGGAGAGGAATATGGCGGAGAAGTAGATTCCGAAAAAGGGGCCGTTTTCTGCTCCGAGGCGAAATGGGGACTGCTGCTTGGTTGAGTTGTCGTCGTAGGGCATGGGCGTTGGTCAGAATTCGGTTGTCTGTTCGGGATGATATGACTCGATGTGGCGTTTTTTCTTTTCTTCGAAAATGTCGGAGAATGAGATGAAGATGCCAGTTTCCTCGACGTCGCCGAATTCGTCGTTGACAGCGGTCCCGAATACGCGCATGGATGGGGACAGTCCCATGTAGGCGTTGACGAGGGGTGGGATTGTCAGTCCGTGGGATCTGATCTCACGCTGGAGAATGCGGTAGTCTTCGTGGAAGTCACCGGCGCTGAAGATCTGTTCCATGAGGTGGGAGTCGATGTCAGTGCGCAGTGGCGTTATCGGGCGCACGAGTTCTTCCGGGTCAGGGAAGTAGCGGTTGAGGAAGTAGAGTATCAGGTTGCGGCACTCGCGCATGTAGTTGGGATACATTGTTACTTTCCCGAAGAAGTAGCGGATTTCGGGATGTATTACGGTCAGCGCACCCAATCCGTCCCAGAGGTTGTCGAGGGTGTAGATGGCTTTGCTTCCGGCTTTGGAGCTCTGATATTCAAGTCTGACGAATGATCGTCCGAGTTCGATTGTGTAGGGTAGGTAGTCGCGGAGGAATTTTTCGGAGAACCGGAACATGTGGGATGTCGCGATGCGCGGTGAGCCGTCGCTGCAGAAGCGTATGTCGCTGCCGATGATGTAGCGGTAGCCGCCGAGGATCTGTTCGGTCTCGGGGTCCCAGACAATCAGCTGACGGCATGGCGGGTCCATCAGGTCGAATTCGTCGATGTCGCATTCTTTTCCTGTTCCGCCGCCGCCGTCGCGGAAGGCTATTTCGCGCAGACGTCCAATTTCGCGCATGATATTCGGCGCGGAGTGTCCGTCGACAACGTATATTTCGCGTTCGGCGCGGTTGCTGACACGCAGCAGTCGGTCAGGGGTGAGCTCTGCTTTGATGAGCTCCAAAGGCACCGGTGGGATTATTTCGTTGGTCATCATCGTTGGTGGTCGCGCAGTTAGGTGCGCGTGTTGGTGGAGGAGGCGCACCTGTTTGAGTCAGGTCAGTTTTCCGGACTTAGTGCGTCGAGAGAAGCGAGTCTGTCGGACAGACGCCTGATTTGAAGCGCCTGTTCGTCGGCGTTGAGACCTCCGCGCAGGGAGGTCCATGAAAGAGGCTTTCCGACTGCGACGGAGAAGTGGCGTCCGCGACAGCGGAACACTTCGGCCGGCAGGCGGATCATTTCGATGTTGAACCTGATCCGCAGCCGTGTCCTTAGTTTTGCAAAATTATAAAAAAAACTTGAATTACGACCGCTAAAGTGCATCGGAATTATGTCGCGTCGGGAGGATATGGCTTTGTTGACAAACATTTTCTTCCATTCGAGGTCGGCGATCGTTCCGTCGGGCGATTTGCGTGAAACGAGTCCGGCGGGGAAAATTACGACGGGGGCCTGTGAGTCGAGAGCCCGGTCGATGGCTTCGAATGCTTCGCGGCTCTGGCGTCCGTGTTTGTTGATCGGGAGGAAAACTCCGGCGAGGGGCTTGATTGCCATCAGGATGTCGTTGACGATGAATCTGATTCCGGGTCCGTAGCGGCGTGTCAGCATGTCGATCAGTATCATTCCGTCGAGGCCTCCGAGGGGGTGGTTGCAGACGAATATGGCCCGCGGGTTGTCGGGGAGGTTCGATTTGCCGCAGACGGAGTATGTGATTCCGAGGTGTTCTATGACTCCCCGGCAGAAATCGGCGTCACGGCGTCCGCGGTTGACGCGCAGCATTTCGTTGAGACTGTCCTGACAGATGATTTTTTCGAGGAGTCGGATCAGCGGTGCTGGTATGAATCGGTGGTAGGCCGGGAGCCGGTCGCGCAGGACGGCGTCGAGGTCTATTTCCAGAGGAGTTCCGTCGGGCTGTCTGGCGTTTGGTTCAGTCATCGAGGTCGAGGAAGAATTGGGGGAAGTTAGCGATGAATACGTTTTTGTCGGAGAGCCGGTCGCGTATTTCGATCAGGCGAGACAGGGGGATTTCGCCGATGACATAGTTGTAGTCGGCCGAGGTGTAGTGTTCGGTTATGCGGGTGAACGGTATCGACTGAAGGAAGTCGGAGTCGGGGTAGCGCATGTAGATTTTCAGCGGGACGTCGGTTGTGTAGTCGGGGCGGTCGACATAGTCCATTTTTTTGTATTCGTAGCGGTAGCCGTGTCGCCGTGCCATTACGTCTGACAGGATCGAAGAGGCGGTCGGCAGGCTGCCTGCTCCTTTGCCGAACATGAACTGGCGGTCGTAGCATTCGCCGCGTATGACGACGCCGTTGTATTCGTCGTCGACGCTGTAGATGTAGCGGGAGGGGGTGACGAATTCGGGCATGACGAACATCGTGAAGCGGTCGGCGGAGACTTTGACAACTTGTGCTACGAGCTTGATCTTCATCGATTTTTCACGTGCATAGCGGATGTCGCTGTCGGAGATGGAGGAGATTCCGTAGGTGAATATTCTTTCCGGAGAGATGTAGACTCCGAGGGCGTGGACGGTTATTATAATGAGCTTGAAGAGCGAGTCGAATCCTTCGATGTCGAATGATGGGTCGCTTTCGGCGAATCCGAGCTGCTGTGCGCGTGTCAGTGCTTGGTCGTAGGGTTCTCCGTGGTCGAAGACGCGGGAGAGAATGTAGTTCGAGGATCCGTTGAGGATTCCCTTGACTTCGAGGAGCAGGTCGTTGTCGTAGTATTCCTCGAGGTTTCTGATGACGGGTATTGAACCGCAGGATGATGCGTCGTAGAGCAGGGCGGTCGAGTGTTTCCGCTGCAGTTCGATCAGTTCGGGCAGGTGTCGTGCGATCATTGCTTTGCTGCCGGACACTACGGGAATGCCGCGGCGGATAGCTTCGGTCACGAAGCGGTAGGATGCTTCGGGGTCGTCGACAACTTCGACGACAAGGTTGATGTCGGGGTCGTCGAGGATGCTGTCGGGGTTGTCGGTGAGCAGTGAGGGGTCTACTTCTACGGCTCGCGGTTTTGCGAGGTTGCGGACGCAAATGCGCTCGATCGAGGCGTGGGCGTTTGTTGCGCGGCGTATGACCCGGTAGATGCCCTGGCCTACTACGCCGAACCCGAAAAGTCCTATTCTGATTTCGTTCATGGGAGTCGTTTGAGGGTGGTTTATGTTGGGGGATGCTGGAAATTTTATTTTCAGATGAAGTCGAGCAGCAGAGAGTTGAGCTGGCGGTGTTCGACGAGGAAGCCGTCGTGGCCGAATTCGGAGCGGATCTCGCAGTAGTGTGCTGCCGGGATTTCGGCGGCGAGGCGGCGCATGTCGGCCGGGGGGAATATCATGTCGGTGGTTATTCCAATGACGATCGTAGGACATTCGATTGCGGCGAGCGCTTTTTCGCGTCCGCCTCTGTTGCGTCCGACGTCGTGGGTGTCGAATGCATTGAGGATTGTGTGGTAGGAGTATGCGTTGTAGCGTCGGATGAGTTTGAGGCCCTGATATTGCTGATAGGTGCATGGGCGGCGCTGCTCTCTGGGGATGAGTGAGCCGGCCTGGGTCTGCTGGGGGGAGTCGGTCTGGGTCAGGTTGTAGCCGGCGGCTCCGCGATATGTGAGGAGTCCGATGGCCCGGGCTGCAGCGAGTCCTTTTGCTCCGGCGTCGGGAGTTGGCTGGCCGAATGTGGGGTCGGCTTCGATTGCCATGCGCTGGGTTTCGTCGATGGCTATTGTCCACGGCGAGGCGAATGCGTCGGTTGCAATGAGGATCAGCCTGTCGAATCGTTCGGGCTGGCTGACGACCCATTCGATTGCCTGGAATCCGCCGACGGAGCTTCCGACGAGAGCGTGGATGCGGTCGATCCCGAGGGCGTCGGCCAGAATGCGGTGGGCGGCGACCATGTCGCGTATGGTCAGGGGTGGGAAGTCGCCGTAGTAGGGGGCGCCGGTGGCGGGATTGAGCGATAGAGGTCCTGTCGATCCGTAGCTTGATCCGATAATGTTTGCGCAGACCACAAACCATCTGTCGGGGTCGAGGAAGCATCCGGTTTCGACGGTGTGGGGCCACCAGTCGGCTACGTCGCTGTTGGCGGTCAGGGCGTGGCAGACCCATACGACGTTGTCGTGCGTCGGACTCAGGGTGCCAAATGTGTGATAGGCTATTTCGAGTTTCCGGAGAGATTCTCCAGATTCGAGTTGTAACGGGGCTGAGTGTATGTAGGTCTGCATCGGTCTGTCCGGTCTGATTCGGGATTAAATGCACACACAGGACGAATTGACTCGGATGAGTCTGTTCGCCCTGTGTGGTAGTTTATGAGAGAAGCGCGTTGTGATCAGATCACGCCGTGTTTCTTGAATACTTTTTCGATTTTTTCGAGTGCGTAGGCGACCTGGTCTTTTGTGTGTGAGGCCATGAGGCTGAAGCGAATGAGTGTGTCGTGGGGCGCGACTGCCGGCGAAACGACTGGGTTGACGAAGATGCCTTCGTCGAGAAGGTCGCGTGTGACGGCGAATGTCTTGAAGTTGTCGCGGATGAATAGCGGGATGATCGGTGTCGATGTGTTGCCAATCTCAACACCCATTTTTCTGAATCCGTCGAGCGCGAGGTTGGTCACTTCCCAAAGGGCCTGCTGGTGTTCGGGTTCCTGCTCGAGGATGTCGATTGCCTTGAGGGCCGCGGCTGTGGATGCAGGGGTGATGCTGGCGGTGAATATGTAGGAGCGGGAGTGGTGGCGGAGGAAGTTTGTGATTGTTTTATCCGTTGCGATGAAGCCTCCGAGCGAGGCGAGGGATTTGGAGAATGTGCCCATGATTAGGTCGACATCGTCGGCTACTCCCTGTTCAAAGCAGACTCCGCGACCGCCCTGTCCGAAGACGCCGATACCGTGGGCTTCGTCGACCATCACGGCGGCGTTGTATTTCTTTGCGAGCTGAGTTATTGA
>CAJUHM010000027.1 GCA_910586475.1 uncultured Muribaculaceae bacterium
AATAACGTCTGAAAATGGATTTCATTGCATTAACTTTTTAATAAAACATACTTAACTTTCAATTGTTCGCCCTATGGACAGTATGTATGAAATGTTGATGGAGCTTCCCCTTTTCAAGGGGATTGGCTTCAACCGCTTGTCGGAAATTGTCGGCACAACCCGATTCCATTTCCTCAAATTCAACGACGGAGAGACGATCGTGGAGGCCGGTGAGCCGTGTACCCACATAAAATTTGTTATCTCGGGTGCCGCTCGCCTGACAACTGTCAACTCGACAGGGCGGATGAAAATTTCCCAGACAGTATCAGCCCCCGACGTCATATCGCCCGACTTTCTGTTCGGGAAATTCACTAACCAACCCGCAACGGCCGTTGCCATCGGTCCGACAGGCATACTTCAGATTGAAAAACTCGAATATCTGAAAATTCTTCATTCCGACAATGTCTTTCTGATCAATTTCCTCAACACTCTGTCGATTGATGCCCAGAAATCTGTCATCGGAGTCCTTGCCCTGACCAACGGATCGCTCGAAGAGCGTATCTCATTCTGGGTCGTCGCACTGACGCAGCGAGGTTCAACCGACATCGCCCTGCAGTGTCGTCAGCGCGACTTCTATTCGCTCTTCGGCGTGCAGCGGTCTTCGTTCATTTCAACGCTCGAATCGATGCGCGATCGCGGAATTGTCGAATTTGATCAGCGTGAGATCCGCTTTCTCTCGCGAAGCGCGCTGGTCGACATCCTGACCCGCCAGCCGACGGAATGAGATCTCTGTTCATAAAAAACGACCCGTCGACACTGGCTGCGTGTCGGCGGGTCGGTTGGTCTGGTCAGTCGGCAGACGAGGATGTTTCCTCCTGTTTACTGCGATTCTTGGCTTTTCGCTTGTTTTTGGTTGCGGCGGAGTCAATATCTTTCTCCTCCTTAAGATCGAGTATGTTGTGGTCGCGGTCGATCACTTTGTACTCGAGATAGGCCAGTGACTGGTCGGGCAGTATCTTGAACTTTCGCCCCAGATCCATTCTCCAGCGGCGATATATCGAGAGGATGCCTTTTTTGATATAAGCGTCCACAAACGGATGGACATACATGATGAAATCCGTAACCTTCAGGTCTTCGATCAGATAGTGGAGCTTCTCTTTGAGCGTGTCGGTGAACAGAAGCGACGGGCGGACTGTCCCCTTGCCGTAGCACGACGGGCACGTCTCGGCCGTCTCGATGTCAAGAGCCGGGCGCACTCGCTGGCGGGTAATCTGCATCAGTCCGAATTTCGAAAGTGGCAGAATATTGTGGCGCGCACGGTCGTTGGCCATGATTTCGCGCATGTGGTCATAGAGAGCCTGGCGGTGTTCGGACTTGGCCATGTCTATGAAGTCGATGACAATGATGCCGCCCATATCGCGAAGGCGCAGCTGCCGGGCGATTTCATCGGCTGCCCTGAGATTGACCTCGAGGGCATTGCTTTCCTGGTCGTTTGATGCTTTCGTGCGGTTGCCGGAGTTGACGTCGATGACATGGAGCGCTTCGGTATGTTCGATGATTATATAGGCTCCTGATTTGAACGAGACGGTCTTTCCGAACGAAGATTTGATCTGACGCGTGATGTTGAAATGATCGAAAATCGGCTGTTCGCCGGTATAAAGCTTTACGATGTCGGCGCGCTCTGGCGAGATAAGGCCGACGTAGTTTCGTATCTGCTCGTAGATTTCACGGTCGTTGACATGGATGTTTTCGAAGTTGGGCGAGAAAATGTCGCGCAGAACGCCGACAATGCGGCTCTCTTCTTCGAAAATTAGTGCCGGTGCGGTCGACGTGCGGGCTTTCGCGACGGCTTCCTCCCAATAGCGCACGAGGGTCTTCATCTCGTGGTTCAGCTCGGCAACGCGCTTGCCTTCGGCTGAAGTGCGGATGATTACGCCGAAATTCTTCGGAAGAATGCTCTTGATGAGCTGCCGGAGGCGCACCTTCTCCTCCGGCGACTTGATCTTCTGGGAGATCGAGACCTTGTCCGAAAACGGCATCAGGACCATGTAGCGGCCCGTCAGTGATATTTCCGTTGTCAGGCGAGGCCCTTTCGATGAAATAGGTTCTTTTACGATCTGGACCATCAGTTCCTGACCCTGGGTGAGACGGTCGGGGATGGTGCCGTGTTTGTCAATGTCGGGTAGAAGTGTCATGCCCGACACTTCGGGGGGTGTTTTGCAATTCTTGTCAAGCGATTTGGAGAGAAATTCGGAGTAGGATGAGAATTGCGAGCCAAGATCCAGATAATGGAGAAAAGCGTCCTTGTCGTAGCCCACATTGACGAAGGCGGCATTCAGACCCGGCATCAGTTTCTTGACCTTTGCCAGATAGATGTCACCGACGGCATATGCGAGATTGCGTGCTTCCTTCTGAAGGGATACAAGTCTCGAATCTTCAAGCAGGGCTATGGAGATTTCGTTGCTTTGCACGTCGACAATGATATCGCTTTGCATTTCGGATTGTTGATGTTTGATGTTTGTTGGTTAATCGTAGGAGAGAGGCATGGATCGGGGCGTGACGGGTCTCGTTGTTGAGACTGGTTTGCCCTCTGTCATTTATACAAAGAACAAACTCTGACGGGCGCCGTTAGGGCCACATCAAGTTTGTTCAGTGTATGGCGATTGGCAAAATCAGCCTGCGAGAGAAATTCTGCTGGCCCATCGGAAGGGATGGAGCCGGGCCGCATTATTTCTTCTTATGGCGATTCTTTCTCAGGCGTTTTTTGCGCTTGTGCGTAGCCATCTTATGGCCTTTTCTTTTCTTTCCGCTGGGCATTGTTGTGAGATTATTAAAGGGTTAGATATAAATATTGTTGTGATATGTCTGTTTTGAATGACGTCGCGTTCCGTTGGCAGGGTCGGTGTTAAAACCTGTTCGGAGATTATTTTACGTCTTCCATGAACACTTTCGCAGGCTTGAACGCGGGGATTTTGTGTTCAGGGATGATGATGGTTGTATTCTTTGAAATGTTGCGGGCGGTCTTTTCGGAACGAACTTTGATTATGAAGCTACCGAAGCCACGAAGATAAACGTTTTCACCTTTGGCAAGAGAGTCCTTCACTACTTCCATGAATTTTTCCACGGTTGCAAGTACGGCAGCTTTTTCGATGCCGGTGCTTTTGGCGATTTCGTTAACGATGTCAGCTTTAGTCATGTTAGTTTAGTTAGTTTAGTATGATTGATTGATACTTTGTGGGTCACAAGTTTAACGCCGGTGCAGTCGCTTCGGCGTTTTGCAGGTGCAAATATCGGACTTTTTTTTCAATTAGACGCAATCTGTTGTAAAAAAACTTACATAAATCTCACTTTAACACTCGATTGAGCCGTTTTTGGCGATTTTTTGCCCCTCCTTTTTTCCCGCCTTTGCTTTTTCGGAGGGGAGTGGTCACTGCCGCCCGCCATCAAAAAGAGGAACAATCTGGCGCAGACTACCCACTGTCGCGCCGCACTCAGGATGTCGCTCCGCGCCCTCTCGGGCAAGATAATGGATCGCCTCCCAGCCGGCGCCGATAGCCCCGCCGATGTCGCTGACGGCATTGTCGCCGATCATCAGATGGGCGCTCGGCTCGGGCGAACCGCTTCGCTCCATAGCGTGGTTGAAAAGACGCCGGTCGGGCTTGTTGATGCCGATGTCGTCGGAGAGGACAACGATGTCGAACCACTCCTCGAGACCGCAGTTGCGGAGTTTGCGGAACTGCACGTCGGAAAATCCGTTGCTCAGACACCCGATCCTGACTCCTCGGCCGCGAAGATAGCGCAGCAGATCGATGCTGCCGTCGACAAGCCCACGTTCCATCGCCAGCAGATCGAGATATTCTGTGTCATAGCGTGCCGAAAGTTTTGTTCCTTCATCCTCTTCCATTCCGGCGTCGGTCAGGGGGCGTCGGAAGCGTTCCATCCTCAGATACGACCGGCTGATTTCTCCCGCCCCGTAGAGCCGCCAGAGATTCTGATTGTGGAGTTCGTAGGTCTCGATCCAGGAGTCGGTCGTCGGGAACAGTCGCTGCAAAGGCTCTTCGCGGTCGCGAAGTCGCTGAAGTGCATGACGGCTGTTAGTGTGGAAATCGATTAGTGTGTCGTCGAGGTCCAGCCAGACAACTTCGATCACCTTATTATTATATCTGATCATTGTTCGACAGTTCTTTTTTCGGAAATCTTGTTTTCAGCGTCAGCAACTGACCACTGCTGGCGCGCTTCGACACGGCGAAGAGCGCCGACGGCGCGGATCGTGACAGGGAGAATCACGATCTCATAGGCCGTTTTCAGAAGAGTCTGGGTGATGATGAGGGTGACGACCGTATCGACCGGCAGCACTCCGCCAAACGCGATCGGGAAAAAGATCGCCGAGTCAGCGCCTTCGCCTAATATCGTGGAGATGATCGCACGTTTCGAAAAGCCCCGTTCCGTTCCGGAAGCCAGTTTCATCTTCTCCATGACATAGGCATTGACCATCGATCCGCAGAGAAAGGCCGTGAAGCTCGCAAGCAGAATGCGTGGCACTGCTCCGAAAACCGTCTCCATCGCCATCTGGCCGTGCCATTCCGCATCGCCGGGTAGCCACAGACCGATCTGAAACAGAAGCGTGACAAGCAGGTTCATCGCAAATCCGAGCCAGATGACAAAGCGTGCGCGCGAGAATCCGTAGACCTCGACAATGCAGTCGCTGATGATATATGAGACCGGAAAGACGATGACGCCGGCCGTGATTGTCATCGGCCCGATCGAGACGGTTTTGATCTCCATTAGGTTAGCGACGATCAGGCAGACGCTGAAAAGTGTTGAAAGAATAAGGAATGTCGGTGAGAATCCCTGCTTTGTGCAGGTTGCGCAGCCCTCTGTGGCTGCTGTCGGATTAGTTTCGTTTTGTTTCATTTTTCTTGTTTTTAACGAGGTCGCAAGCACTCAGTTTTTTATCAGCCGGTCATCCGGCGATAGATCTCAGCCGTCTGGCGGGCAATATGATCCCAGTCATAGCTCGTCAGATCGTAGTCGATACGGTCCGCCCCGCCGGCGAAAGTCGCGCCGATCGCTTTCGCAAACGATTCTGGATTGCCTGGCAAGGCATAGCAGTGGGCGGGCAACTCGATGATATGGGCGGCGGGAATGTCCGACGCTACGACCGGTAGCCCGAAATCCATCGCCTCGAGAAGCACCATCGGAAAACCTTCCGAAAACGACGAAAGGACAAAGCCCCGGGCATTGGCATAGAGCTGGGCGAGGTTTTCTCCGGTCGTATAGCCCGGCAAAACAGTCTTCCCGTCGCCGTCAAGGCGTTTCAGCTCCGCACGTGCATTCGGATTGTGGTCCGAATCGCCGGCAATCACAAGCTGATCCACATCCGCCATGCCCTGAACCGCTCTGACAAGAGTCTCAAAGCCCTTCTCCTGTGTCAGGCGCCCGACAGCCAGGAGATACTTCCCTTTTCTGATTCCGTGACGGTCCAGAAAATCCGTCGAATCAGTCTTCGGAAGCGGATTGATCCCGTTGACGATAGCCGTCGATTTCATCAGGACCGACTCCGGAAATTTAGCTCTCTGCAGCGGACTGACGAAAATCACGTGGGAGGCGCATCCAAGCGAAATCTTCTCGGCCAGACGCAGAATCATCTTCGATATCCGGCCCCATTTGTCGTGTTCGTAGTTGGGGCTGTGGTAGGTCAGGACAACCCTATAGCCCATCAGACGAAGCAGCGGAGTGAAAAGTCCAGGCCCGATATTGTGGATGTTGACGCAGTCGACTCTGTGGAAAAGCAGGTGCATGACACACAGAAACGTGTGGAAGACCGTCTCGAAGCCCTTCATCCTTCCCGAAGGAAGATCGATGAAACGGATTCCCGGAAAGCTGACATGCGACTCTTCCGTCAGATATGGCTTACGGCGGTAGACAAGGCATTCAAATTCGCCGCTCAGCCTCGGAATCAGGTTATGGCAATGGCTTTCCACTCCTCCCTGGACGAACGGAAAACCTCGCATGCCTATAACTGCTATTCGTTGCTTCGGTTGTGCAGACAAATGAATTACCGGTTTATTATTTCTTCACTGTTGCCGCCCCGGACCTTTCGGGACCGCAGCAGGCGTAGATGTCAGATGATGATCTTTTCAGGCGTGGATGGCAGCGGACACATCAGTCCCAGCAGATATCCTTCCCACGGTGCACACGCCATTTGTTTTTGATGATCCACTTGATCGGAATCCACGGGCGGCGCATCATGTCGTGGCGTTCGGTGACGATAAACGCGCAGTTGCGCTTGCAGTTCCTGACCTTTTCAAGCGCGGCTTTAGCCTTGTCCGACGCCATGATCTCCTCGAAACTCTGCTCCTTGATATTGCCGAGAACCCACTCTTCGCCCGAACCGTTGCAGGGCGACACATTGCCCCACGGATCGATGAAGAAAAAGTCCGTCAGTGCGCCGCATGCCGGCCGGTAGCCACTCTCGTCGCCGCGCAGACGGCGGTGGATCGAACGGTTGAAAAAGGCGCGTCCGTAGTCCTTGAGCTTCTTCTTCAGGCCGCGGCGTTTCGATGTCAGAAGCGCTTTGACAAACAACTCATGCTGCGCCAATGCCTCCGCGCTCTCGATCTGATTGTCATCCTTGTGGAAATACCATGAATTGTGGACCGTCGAATTGCCCAGCTCGACATCAAGCGCGACACACAGCTCATAGAGATGCACCAGATCCTTGTAGTTGTCCGGAGAGATGACAACCGAAAATCCGATATTCTTACACTTCGTCTTCTTCAACTCGAGCATTGTCCGCAGAGCATGGTCGAAACCGTCGGTCATGCCGCGTTTCGAATCATTGATCTTTGGCAATCCCTCGACACTGACGCGGATAAGGATATTCGGATATTTGTTGGCAAGTTCGACGATCTTTTCCGTGTTGAATCCGTTGGTGCTCAGTTCAAGCAGCGACGATTTCGGATAGAGGATCTCGAAAATCCGGTCGATATCCTTACGTATTGTAGCCTCCCCGCCGGTGATATTGATCCGCAGGCCGGAAGGCAACTTCTTATAGTATTCGGCATCGATCTCCTCCTTCGGCGCTGTAGGGAACTTCCAGATGTTACACATGTTACATTTGGCGTTACAGCGGAAAGTGGTTATCAGACTGCCTTGAACAGTATTTTTCATATTTAATTCTGGATGTCGGTTGCCGGAAACGGCAATCCCTCAATGTTTTCTTTTTTAACGTTAAGAAACCTATATTTAGTATGTGATTTTAAAAATATCGAAAAATAGTTAAGCGGCTTAATTAACGATAAATGTGAAAATTTTGTCCGGCGACTGGCCTTTCAGTATGTGTCTGAGGGTGCTGCGTCTCATTGAAGAGGGGATGCAGATCAGCAAAGCGGCCTCTTTGCAGTCAATGGCGTTTTCAAGCATGAACAGATCCTTCGGCTGTGGAAGCTCGACAATGGTGAAGCGGTTCGTTTCGGCCGATTTGACGATAATGTCGGTCGTTTCCGGCGAAAGAAGCATGCTGTTGGTATCGGCCGTTATCTCCGAAACAGGAAGCCCGGCTGATTCAAACGAACTGATCAGCGATGCGACACCAACGTTGGTATTGCAGAAATTGGCCGTATAGATCACTCGTCTTACGGGATCAGCCATAAGCATTGTTCTCATTCTTGCGGCTTGTTCCGGATCTCCGTTCGTCGTTATGGCTCGTTTATCAATGCCAAGAAACGCGACATCCATTGGCTGTCTGGTCTTCTGGCTGCGGATCATCAGAATCATGGCAAGCATTGTCGAGCCTACGATCGCTGCAATGAATGCTGCGATCACCATCACGATCGCTTTTATCGGCAGACCAGGTTTGGTGACGTAGGCCGGCTGGAACACATAGCCCAGATCCGTGTCTGTGTAGAGTTTTAGCACTGCATTCTCACGCGCCTGAACCAGAAACAGATACAGATTGTTCTGAAACTCCTTGTCGCGGGCCAGAGATGTGTAGCCCAGCTCGATACTCGGATACTGGTTAAGGCGGTTAGCAGCCATCCCGGTGATGTTGGCCTCGATGCTCAGCTCGTTTCTGGCCTTGTTGATAAACATATCCGCATTGCTGCGTATCAGTCCGGCGAGTGTGGCGATGTCCTCGTTGAGGTGCATCATCGTCTCGTTGTTTTCAGTTGCCGACCGGCGCAGGTTGCGGCGCTGGAGAATCAGATTGTTGTAGCGCACGATCGTCGAGTCGCCCATTGATTCGATGACCGGAACAAGAATGTCCGAATCGAGGCTGTTGTTGATGGATTTAAGGACCGTGTTGTAGTAGTCGAGTGTGTGCTGTGCGGCAATAAGTTTAGCCTGACCTTCAGCCTTAAGTCCTGAGATCAGCTTGGCTTCGGCTTCGATGGCCGACATCGAATTGTTCAGCTGGAAATTTGCGACTTTCTGTTCCGCTGAATCGAGCTGACGCAGGGTCTCGGCGATTCGTTCGTCGTAATACTTGATTGATCCGACTGCCGTTTCATGAATCCTGTCGAGGCGTTTCGCATTGTATTCCGCCATGACGCCATTGACAATTGCCTTGCCCAGTTCTGCATTTGGGTAGTCGAGATCAATCTCTATGACATCGCTGAGCTTAGTCATGACATCGATGTCGAGTTTTTCTCCAAGGCTGATCGCTGCCGGATCATTGCCGTAGACCGACACCGAGACATTCTTATATGGAGATGAATCGAATGTCTCGCCGCGGAGAATCTGCACCGCGCCGTAGGGCGTCTTGAAAAGAGTTGGCAGGGTGACTCCGGAAGCCTCGGCAATCTGTTTCTTGAAAAAACCTTTGGTAGCGACAATGTCTGCCTTGCCGCCGGGCAAAAGCTTGATATCGATTCTGAAACTTGTTGAAAGAGTGTCGAAAAATTCGGCCGGAGCCTCGACCAGAACCGGACTCTCTCTCCACAGCTGGGCTTTCTTGCCGTTTTCATCCTTTGCAGTGTATAACCTATTGAGATTTAGCGATTTAACAGTGCGCAGTAATACGTCGTGGCTGCTCAGGACGAGAACCTCATTGTCAACAGCGGCCCCACCGAATCCTCCGACTGAGAATGTCTTGAGCATCTGGCTCATACCTCCGGCGCCACTCTTTGCCGACGCAAGAGCCCCGCCGTCCGACATCGATTCCTCGCCGATCAGCATTTCGCCCATAATGGAATGCTTGGGCATGCTTCGGTTGACAAACCAGACAGCTGTTGACACAAAAACGATCGCTGACAGCAGGTAGACCCATTTCAGCTGTTTGACGGCACGCCACAAACGGCGTAAATCGATTATATTGTTTGTTTCCATTGTCAGTTGATTTTTTTTAGTTCGAATGAATGGAGGCTTCTCTCTTGTTCCGCGTCGGAATCCGCCTGGGAATCATGGCGTCTGATCAGTTTCGACATCCCGCAGATGGTGCCTAAAAGAGACATTGAAAGCATTCCCGGACTTTGTGTGAACGTATTGCCGCCTGTGTTTTCTATCGCAATGAAACAGATGATAAGCATTCCGATAATGAAGGGATATCTGAATCTGGACGGATCGAAACGGATTATTTTTTTGAGTAATTGATACGCATAGACCCAGAAACCGATGAAAAGCATGACGCCGAACACCCCGAACTGAGCCAATGACGGATAGAATGCGTCGCAGATATAAAAACCTGTCTGTGGAGAGAGGCCGAACACGTTGTTGATCCCGTATTCATAATAGACATTTGAATATCCCACTCCGGATGGATATGACGCGAACGAGGCCAGACCGCTGCCGAATGGGAAATAATCAATGAAAATGAGTCCGCCTGTCCCGTAAAGCACCGGACGGGCGAATGAAGCGGCAACAGTAGGGTCGAACTTATTTCCCGCACCCGTCAGGAAATAATAGGATATTTTGTCCCATGAAACCAGGAGCACCATCGCGAAAACGCCCGCAATCATAAGGACGTGTTTGAAGGTGACCGATTTAAACATGCCCGGTTTGTAGTAGAACAGGAAGAATATGCATAATACGTAAAGCCCGTAATACTTCGAACGCGTACACGCCAGACCGTACGTGAGAAAGAAGACCGAAAGCAGGAGATCACGACGGCTCAACTGGCCCTTGTCGTCCAGAGAGCAATAGATGATGAAGAGCGAAGAGATGAAAAGCGTGCAGCCTCCGTAGGTCACATGAAACAGGATTTTCGTGACAAGCTGATGGCCTCCCAGAAACAGAAGGCAGCAGAAGGTCGCGTTGGCGATCGAGATCCACTTCAGTATCTTCTTGTCCGCCGGCTCGAGTTTCGGCGCTACAGCGAGAAGGACGGCGAAAGGGACATAAGGCTTGAGTTCGATGACCCAGTCCATCAGAATATACCTCCAGGTATTGTTGTTCAGGCAAAGTCCGGAATAGAGAGCATAGAAAGTCATTATTCCCATCAGAAGGAACATAAAACTATATTTCTTCCATTGCCGGTTGACAAAACAGTCCAGCAACGCCACGCTCCCGAGAAGCAGCACACACAGTTCGTCAATGAATTTGATATACTGGTAGCTGAGAGTTAGCACAGCCGCCCCCAGAATGATTACCCATATACAGATCCTATCGACGCGTAGCATTCCGCTGATGAATGGTTATTTAACTCCGAATGCTATGATAAGCGAGATGACCGCCGAACTCATTCCGACAATCGTACTGATGACCGACAGTTTGTAGGCATTGTTCTGGTTGTACTTTGAGTTGTCTTCCTTTACTCTGTTGGGCGAAACGAGTATGATGTCATTGTTCTGAAGCCAGAAACAGGGTTCCTGCGTGATTTTCGAATCGTGGAGATTGACCCGGTGATATTCGATCTGGTCGTCAGCTGTTCTGCGCAGTATCAGAATATTGTCCCGGAGCGCATAATCCGTAAGATCGCCTGCTTCGGCAAGCGCATCAAGGACGCTGAAACGGTCGGCCGAGGTCGTGATGGTCTGCGGAGCTCTGACCTCTCCCATGACAACAATCCTGTAGCCCGAAAGCGACACACTGACAATCGGATCCTTGACATATTTCGAAATCTCTTTTTCGAGATAATCCTTCAGCTCATAAGTCGTCATTCCCGCAACATGGATTGTGCCCAGCTTAGGGAAATCGATATTGCCTTTATTGTCGACGCTATAGGGCTTGAGCTGCGGTTGTCTCGTCACCTCCGTGCTTCCCGGTGTCGCCGGGTTTATATAAGGGAGATTGAAATCCGCCGTAGCCTCTGGCACATTCGAGCTTACGGTGATAATAAGATCTGTCTCCGGACAGATCATGTTCGTGTGGGCCAAAGTCGGAAGTGTCCCGTTTGGCGAGTCTGCCAGATCCTGGAAAAAGCTCAGGTCGCGTTTCGTCGAGCACGACGCGAATAAAACCGTAATGAGTATGATTGCAAGATGGATTCGCAGATTGATCGTTTTCATATAGTGGGATAAATATATTAACTATAACGTTGCGGCGCGGCCTTTATTGTGATAAGGCTTTTTACCGGATTCCGACCGTGCGCAATCCGGCATCTGCAGATCGTCCGG
Source organism: uncultured Muribaculaceae bacterium (assembly GCA_910586475.1). Lineage (GTDB taxonomy): Bacteria > Bacteroidota > Bacteroidia > Bacteroidales > Muribaculaceae > Paramuribaculum. The sequence goes on from CAJUHM010000027.1 coordinate 11,535, forward strand.
ACTCTGAGTACTGTCCGCATTCTCTTTGCAGCTGGTCACTTCTTGATATACTCGCGGTTGCCGCGGATGACATTGATGATCGTGTGTCCGATCATACGCTGGTGCGCCTTCGGGACCCGGATCATTCCAAGCAGGCGGTCGACGAGCCGGTAGATCTTTTCGTGCTGTGAGACCGGACGGAGCACAGCCTTCCGGTAGTTTCGCGGCAGCGGACCGGCAGAGATCGACTCTTTGTTCTGTTCGACTTCCTTGAGAATCCGGTCGGTCGTTTCGAGGATCTCTTTCAGTTCGGCCGATGATTGCTGATGCAAGACCGCCTCATACTTCGACAGAATATCCGTCTGGTCAAGATAGGCGCGTTGCGCTGAGAAGGAAAAGTGTGACACGACCGTTTTGCAGTCAAACGAGTTTGTCAGGTTGTTGCGAACCGGATAGATGACCGTCAGGAACTCCTCGTCGTCGCCCGAAAGCACCCCTCCGAATTTCTTGAACTCTCTGCCGAACCATGCGACAGCATTGATCGCAAAGCGTTGCATCGCTATCTCCTGAGGCTGGTCGCTGAGAATCCGGTGGAAATCTCCGTTGTTGAGTTGAGTGTCAATGAACCAGTTGTGGAGCTGTTCGGCCAGATAGCCGTTGTAGAACGCCGGATCATAGCCCTGGCACGACAGATACTGGTTGAACTCCACGATTCCGCGGCTCTGCAGGATATAGTTGCAGATACCGTTGTTTATGACAAGTGGCGAAACCAGAAAATACTCCGGGTGTTCAATGCGGTAGCGGCATATTTCGCTGAAAAAGTCCGGATCAAACCAGACGACGTCATCGTCAAGCTTGATATAGATCGTGTCCTCGTCCTGACACATCGGATAGAAATCGGCCATCGAATAGATGCCGTCGATTTCCCCTTTGGGTTGCCAGATCAGATTAAGTTTCGGAAACTCCCTGGCCATCGCCTCGAAAAATGCGATGTCGGTCTTGTCAAGCGTGTTGACCCACAGGTCATAACGGTCCACAACGTCGCTGACCAGAACCTGTGGCAGAAGATATTTGAGATAGCGTCTTCTTCCGACGGCAGTGTTTGCGACGACTTTATATCCTTCGAACATATTTTTTGATTTTCACAGTTTGCTACTCCGTTAAAGACTCTCCTGAAGATCAATCATATTACGCATCAGCGGCGCCATGTCGTAATATCTGTATTCGGCAAGTCTGCCCGCAAAGATAACTCTTTTCTCCTGTCGGGCCAAAGCCTTGTATTTCTCGACGATCGCTTCGTTGCGCGCATCGTTGACCGGATAATACGGGTCCGCTCCGGATCTCCATTCCGAGGGATACTCGTGGGAGATGACTGTGAGCGGATTCCTGTACACTTCCGCTCCGAACATCTCGAAATGCTTGTGTTCGATGATTCTTGTGAAAGGAACATCCCGCCCGGTGTAGTTGACAACGGCGTTGCCCTGGAAATTCGGCTGTTCAAGTGTCTGGGTCTCAAACGAGACAGTGCGGTATTCGAGCTTGCCGAACCGGTAGTCGTAAAACTGGTCGAGCGGACCGGTGAAAATGATCTTTTCGCTGATCGTTTCGAACAGTTCGCGGTTTTCGAAGAAATCCGTGGAGGTGCGCCGCTCGATCCCTTGGGTAAGGCTGTCGATAAGGACGTTGTAGCCTCCGGCCGGAATCCCCTGGAATTTATCCGTGAAATAATTGTTGTCAAATGTAAACCGGACAGGAAGACGCTTGATGATGAATGCGGGCAGATCGACACACTTGCGCCCCCACTGCTTTTCGGTGTACCCCTTGATCAGTAGCTCATAGATGTCGCGTCCGACGAGGCTGAGTGCTTGTTCTTCGAGATTCGACGGGGTTGAATGCCCCTTTGCTCTGAGACGTTCGGCGACCTCGGCTTTCTGGGCCTCGATGATTCTGATCGCCTCCTCAGGAGTCTTTATTCCCCAGAGCCGGCTGAATGTGTTCATGTTGAACGGAAGATTATAGAGATTTCCGTCAGGAGCGCAGGCGATAGGGCTGTTGATGAAGTTGTTGAACGGTGTCCGCGAATTGACCAGTGACCACACCTCCTCATCCGACGTGTGGAAGATGTGTGCGCCATACTTGTGGACATTGATCCCTTCGGTATTTTCGCAGAAAAGATTGCCGCCGATATTAGGGCGTTTGTCGATAATCAGGCATCTGAGCCCTTTTTGTCTGGCGAAATAAGCCAGTGTCGCACCTGCAAGGCCGGCACCGACAATAAGGTAATCATAGGGTCTGGTTTCTGTCATTTTCGATGGATAAGAGATTTAAGTTCGTCAATCATTGGATCGCGGAAGATGGCCAAATATGTAGCAAAGATAAGAATTCCCGACAACACGCAAACAATAATATTGAGATAAATATTGTCGATTATTATCGAAAGCGGATAGATGGCTGCTGACATCAGGAGAGTGCCCGTTATGTAGCGGGGCTGGAACAGGTAGCCCGGGCTGAACGGATAGAACTTTTTGCCAAGGAAAACCTGGATGACAAACACTGACCCCTCGGCGCATAGTGTCGCGATGGCGGCTCCGGTGGCTCCGTAAGAGGGGATGAGAAGAAGGTTCAGGACAATGTTGATCAGAGCGCCCCCCGTAACGCTTTTGATGACTATGCTGACTTTGTCCATCGGATAAAGGATCTGCAGCCCCATAAGGTTTGTCAGACTGATAAAGAAAATAATCGGAAGTGTCCAGAGCATGACCTGTTCCGACGATTCGAATGCATCTCCGCAGAAGGCCAGAATGACTGGACGCACAAGGATGGCCAGTCCGGCCATGATTGGCAGGGAAAGGCAGATGAGCATACGGACGGATTTGTCTATCAGCTCTTTGAACTCCTCCATGCGGTTTTCGTGAATCAGATTCGAGCATCGCGGGAGCAGAACGGCTCCCAGCGATCCGATGATCGACAGGGCGACAAACGTGATTTTTGTGCCTGCCGTGAAAAAACCGACTTCCTCGTCGCCGGACAGAAAGCCGAGCATGACCGAATTAAGATGGATGTAAAGGCTGATGATCAGGTTAAGGACGAAAACCTTGAGTGATGGATTCAGATGCCGGAGGATTCCGGAGAATGTGATCCGGATATTCCGTGGTTCGATATGCTTTCTCAGATGTGCGAAATTGATCAGATTGTTACCGACGGTGCTCCCGACTGTGATAAGTCCGTATGCGATGAGATCCCCGGCATCTCTGACAAAAATAAACAGCGCGCACGCCGAGACGACTCTGACTATGATCCCGCGGATGGTTATGAACTTGAAATCCTCTATCCCCTGATAGAACCAGCTGACGCCGACTGTCGTGAAGATTATCGTAAGGCTGAGTACATAAAACAGCTTTGCTTCATGATGGATACGCGGAACGTATTCGGCAAGTGCCCACACCACGATATAGCCGATAAGGCAGAGCACCGTGCTCAGGATGAGGATTTCGACTGTCGTCGTGTCTCTCTTTTGTCTGTCGTTCTGGTGGCGTGCGACTTCCTTGATCGCATACATCGGAATCCCTATGCTGGTCAGAAGGACGATATAGTTGATGATCGACATCTGGAAATTGACGATGCCGATACCCTCCGGCAGAAGGATTCGCGCAGCGTAGGGAAACGTTATCAGTGGAAACAGAATGCCTGTGACCGTATTGATTCCGTTGAGTAATATGTTCGTTTTGACTGAAGCCACGTTGGTGTTGGATTGACCGGTGAGCCCTGACGGCATGAAAAGGCTGGATTCGACAGGAGAGGTGTTATTATTAACGGACAATAACTGTTGATTATTGCGCGCTTGCCGGTCCGTAGCTGTCTTTGATCCTATCGCTGGCGGCTGATGACAAGCTTCTCATAAAGCTCGACATATCTCGAGGCCGTGTTGCGCACGTTGTAGAGTGTGTTGACTCGCTCATATGCACGCGCAAGAAAACTGCTGTCAGGATAGCTGTCCATGATCTCCTCAATCCGGCGTGCGCAGTCTGTCGGATCTTCGCCGTGGAATAGATAGCCGTATTTACCGTGGCCGACAACTTCCACCGGGGCGTTGTTGTCGGAAACAAGCACCGGAACGCCAGCTGCCATAGCCTCTGCGACTGTCAGGCCGAATCCCTCAAGGCGCGACGGCTGGACGAAAAGATCGTAGTCCGCGATATGGGACAGCACATACGACTGAGGCATATTCCCCATCAGTTCGACACGCTCTCCAAGTCCGAGTTCGGCAATGAGCGACTCCAGAAATACGCGTGAATTCCCCTCTCCGATAAGCGTCAGCCTGACATTACGTCCGCGCCCGACGAGTGCGGCAACCGCTCGAATCAGTATATCCTGTCCTTTTTCCGGATGAAACAGACGCCCGACCTCGACAATACTGAACGGTTCCGACGGCTTTCTGTCCGACAGGCGGCGTTTCAGCTGTTCGGGATAGATTCCGTTATAGACAGTCGTGGCCTCTAATCCGAGCTTAGAGGCGATATCCTCGCGCACCATATCCGAAATGGCAAACACCGGCCCCGAACGGTCGAGCCGCTTGACGACCTCCGGACGATACATCTCGTGGAGCGTGACACACATCCGTCGCTTAAGCCCACGATAGAAAAGATAACGCGACAGACTTGAATAATGCAGGTGGACGACGTCAGGAGCAAGCGACCTGAGTAGACGGTTCATCCTAATGATGTAGACCGGATTGTAAGAGCCGCACGGTCGCCCCAGCAGATGAAGGCTGACCCCCTCGCCGATCCGGCCGGCAAGTGACTCCTCGACGATGTCATTGAGGACGACCAGATGGACCTGATGCCCGGAGGTAGCCTGTTCCCGGCTGATATTGACGAGCATGGTCTCTATGCCTCCCATGCCGAGTCCGTATGTCACATGCGCTATCTTCATTGCTTATTGATGAGGTTGTTTAGATTTGGTGGCGGATGAATTGAGATGATTTGATGAGGTGTTTTCGCGAGTTGACGCAGTGGCATAGCGGGCTGTGCGACCGATCGGACCCGGTGAAAACAACCATAAAAGATCTCAATCGGCCACAAGAGCTATTCCAGGCTGTCTTCGGGCTGTTTCAAGGGAGCGACGCGGGCATCGTGACCGCGAAACGTGACGAAAACAGACCCGGGAATGGCGGAAAGATCTCGAAATAATCCACATACAATGGATGATTTTAATATTATTTCAATAAGTCGGATGACTTCAGTTTCTAATAAAATCACACAAAGATAATTATTTTGGTCCGTTTACACAAACAGCCGCTCTCTCATATCTGTAGCCGACAGACAGTCGGTCACCTCCGCGCCATACTCTTCGGAAAATAATGCGTTAGGGGGAGCGGGATTTGTCGGCGGAATTTTGTAAATTTGCCGCTGATTATGATAGACGCCAAATTTTATTCTCTCGATTGTGACATTGTGGTCTGGCTCCTGCTGGGTACCATGGCCCTCTCTATGATTCTTATTGCGGTCATTGTCTGGCCGCGGCTCATCAGGGTGCGCCGTCAGGCGGCCGCCGATGACAGCGCCTCTCTGCCTGAAGAGGGCTATCCATCTGTCTCGGTCATCGTCTATGCCCAGTCGGCGGGAAAGAACCTCCGCACTCTGCTCCCTCAGATTCTCCAGCAGGACTATCCCTCTCCGATGGAGGTGGTCGTGGTCAACGATGAGACCGACGACGACACCGAAAACATTGTCTCCGAACTCGAACTCTACTATCCCAATCTCTACATGACTTTCGCCCCCGAGCAGTCCCGTTCGCTCAGCCGGCGCAAACTCAGCATAACGCTTGGAATCAAGGCCGCGCGCTATCCCGTTGTCCTGCTGACCGACGGTAACTGCCGTGTCGCCTCTCCGCAATGGCTCCGCAGGATGACCCGTCATTTTGTCGCCGGAACCGACATCGTTCTCGGCTATTCGGAACTCCGTGAAGCCGACGACGCTCTTCCTCTTTCGCGCCGGTTCAGCTGGGACCGAACCTGGGAATCCGTCCGCTGGCTCTCATCGGCAATCTGCGGCCGGCCGCTGCGCGGAACAGCATGTAATCTTGCCTACCGCCGATCTCTCTTCTTCGACCACAAGGGATTCTCTCGGACTCTCCATCTCCGTTTTGGCGACGACGACGTGTTCCTTCAGGAACTTGTTTCAGCTCCGGTTTCGACAGCCGTCGAGCTGAGTGAGGAATCGAGAGTGGTCATGATCGACCCCGATCCCGACGAAATGGCCGTCATCGAACGCCGCCGCCGCGAATTCACAGCCGCGATGCTGCCGCGAAGGGCCTATTTCTCGATGGCCCTCTCTTCCTGGTTGTGGTGGATCTGGGCGGCATGCGCCATTGCCGCGTCAATCATCGGATGGCCGAGTCTCGTTCCGGCTGCTGTCGCGTTTGTTCTATCGGTGACTTTCTGCATCATAGCGATGGTTCAGTGGCGTCGCACTTCGGTCGCGCTCTCCGACAGGCCTCTCTTCTGGACCGTACCCTGGCTGGCATGGGCGCGTCCCGTCAGGACGCTGTTTGTCCGGATGAAAGCCCGGCGCTACCGTCGCGAAAACCTGACCCACCTCATCTGATATCAGACATAAAAAAAACATATCCCTGCTTCCGATAAGGTTGCAGGGATATGTTTTTTTATCGTCATTTCGTCGGATAGAACTTACTCTTGAAGAAGCGGAGCTGAGGCTGGATCGATTTGCGCCAGTAGGCAGGGGAGTGGTTGCCCGGCGACGAAAGAAATGTGTGGTTGATCCCGCGGCGTGTCATCGCGCGGTCCAGCGCGCAATTGACCTTATAGAAGAAATCCTCCGTCCCGCAGTCGAAGATAATGTTGCATTCTCCCGGCGTCACCTTATTTATAAGCGTGGCGACCGTCGATTCGTCCCATCGTCTGGCGTTTGATGCCTTCGGGCCGAGCCACTGGGCGATTTTCCATCGTTTGGCAAAAGGGCGGATGTCGACGCCGCCAGATGTCGAACCGGCATTGGCGAAAAGTTCCGGATGGCGAAGACCGATCCACAGACCGCCGTGGCCACCCATGCTAAGCCCGGTGATCGCGCGGCCCTGAGGATTGGCGAGGGTGTTGTAGTGCGAGTCGACCCAGGCCACAAGCTCTTTTGTGATATAGCTCTCCATTTTCATCCGCGGGTCGGCCGGAGAGTCCCAGTACCATGAGTCCCGGCCGTCGGGACAGACAATGATCATGCGGTTGACAGTCGCCAGACTGTCAAGGTTGATAATGTCCGGCCACGACTTGTGGCTTCCTCCATAGCCGTTCAGAAGATAGACGACCGGATAATTCTCCGTCCTGTCTCCCGCATTATAGTCGGCCGGGAGCGCAACGGATACTTTAGCCGGCGAAGCAATGAATTTTGAGTCGATCTCATGTTCTGTGACCGCACTTGCCGTCAGAAAGAATAGCAGCAGCGGCAGAAGGAAAAAATATTTCTGTCTCATTTCTTAGTGTTTGATAGAGTTATAGTTTAATCGTTTCAGTATTGGACATTGAAGTAATCCATGTTTCTGCTATGTCTCCGGAACGATTGTTATGCGTCCTGAAGAAAAGTTGCCGTCGCGCTCGACCCTTATCTGCACAGGCAGACACTCGCGGAGTTCGCGGACATGGCTGATGATGCCGACCTGCCGCCCCGACGAACTGTGGAGCGAGCGAAGGGTCTCGATTGCGTTATGCAGCGGCTCGCCGCTCAGTGTGCCGAAGCCTTCGTCAATAAATAGGGTGTCGGCTGAGACGCGTGTGCCCATGTCGCTGAGTGCCAGTGCGAGTGCGAGAGAGACAAGAAAACTTTCTCCGCCCGAAATGGTTGCGGCCGACCGGCTCGTATAGCCCTGATAGGCGTCGACAAGCGAGATGACAAAGCTCCCGGCTGTGACGCTCAGCGTGTAGCGGTCGGAAAGCTGTGCCATATAGGTGTTGGCCTTTTCGATCAGTGAGGCGAGAATATAGCTTTGGGCGATCTTGCGGAATTTCGCTCCGCTCCGTTCGCCGAAAAGTCGGTTGAGCCTCTCCCATTTCTCCCACTCTGCGCGGCAGTCGGCCGTTTTCTGCGTCAGATCCTTCAGATGTAGGCGTGACTTTGCATCGGCCTCGAGTTCTGCGCAAATACGTGCCTGACATTCAAGAAGGCCGCGCTGTTCGTTCCGGAGGGATTCCAGCTGAAGCGCGGCTTTTTCGGCAGTAGTCTCGTCGACTCCCCCCGGCCGGCTCTCGCAGTGGGCCGTCACATCCCCCTGAGCCTTCACGACGAGAGCTTCGGCCGAAACGAGATCCTCCCTCAGCTGCCGGAGATGTTCGCTCAGATCCCTGATCCTTTCGGGTGAGATCCCGCAGAGAACCGAAAGGCGTTCGGCGGACAATTCTTCATGTTCACGCATGAACTGTTCTATTCCTTTGGTCGAAGCTGCTTCCTCTTCGCAAGAGACTTTGATCAGTGTGACCGTTTCATTGACGGCCAGACGAAGCTTTCGGGCCGCATCCGCAGCATCTGCCACATCCGTCGCTACCGGCTGCGGATCACTGTCGCTCCGCGCGTCGAAGCAGTCGATCCCCTCGAGCCCCTCCTCCAGCCTTGTGAGCCGTTCGGCGCAGACCGACTCCCGCTCTTTCAGCAATTCATGTCGGCTGAGCAGAGAGCGGTATTTCCGGGCAAGGTCAAGCAGCTCTTCCGCTGCGCCTGTCGGATCAGCTTCCTGATCTGCGATGAGGTTCACCTCGCCCGACAGAATCTTGGCTCTTCTGCCGCATTCCCGTGTCTCAGCCTCTTTTTCCTCGATGATATTATGTTCGAATTCGATTCTTCGGTGGCAGTCATCGATCTCCTTGGCCGCTGCTGTTGCGGCGGTCTCGGCCTGATGGGCGCGGCCGCGCAGCTTTTCTGTCACAGCCGTTTGTTCTGCAACACTCTTTTCAATCTTTTCCCCCTCGGCGATTGCCTCTGTCAGACGCGCTGAGCTATCTTTAAGCTCGCGTATCAGACCTTCAAGAGCCTCCGCATCGTTGGATAATATGTCGGTCTCACGTCCGAAGCATTTGTCCAGTGCCGACTTGACCCGCTGGCGCATTCTGTCACCTTGCTCATCCTTAGCCAGACGACCCCGGGCCTCGGTGATCGACCTGGAAAGAGCCGAAGCCTCCGCTTCGAGCTGAAGTCGCTGTCGAGTAAGCTGTTCGAAAGCCTCCCGCGCTTTATCGGCTGCATCCGCCACGATTTTGCATAGCGCGCTCAGTTCGTTGTCGTCAGGCAGCGCACTCTCGATTCTCTGACCGCAGACCGGGCAGTGGTCGCCGGGACGCAGACGCCGACGCATCTCGGTCGCGAATTTGTCGACCGTGTCTCGCTGACGTTCCAGATCACGCTCTTTCTCCTCCTTTATACGGGCCGATTCGTCGCAGGCTCCGGCCACCCCCTCGATCTTCATTCTCAGCTCTTCCAGCGACTCGGCATCGCGGTCGATCCGGCGCGATTCCTCCATCCGTCCCTCTTCATGGGCGTGCAGAGCCCCCAGCAGTTCGGCGGCGAGCCGCGCCTCTGCAAGCCGCTGTTCGTTGGCCTCCTTTTCTTCGCGTCTGCTTTTCAGACCGCTCTTTTCCAGGGCCTCCCTGAGAGCTTCAAGATTGGCAGCGGCTGTTTCGGCCGATGATCCGATGGATTCTTTCTCTTCCTTGAGGGCAGTAGTCTTCGGGATAAGTTCCGATTCGAGAAGCTCTCTGGTCTTTCGGATATTTTCGCGGGCCACGGCAACACGACGTCGCCCACTGTCGACATTTCTTAGCAGAGTTGCCGTCAGTTCAGCGTTTTCATATGCTTTTTCCAGTTTCGCCTGACAGCTTTTCTCTGGCTCGATCCTTTGGAGTTCCTCTCTGATTTCGAGCAGTTCGCCGATCAGTTTCTCGCGGCATAAATTGAGACTGAGCCATTCCCCTTTCAGAATCGTGAGTCGTTGTTCCTGTCGGAGGCGGCTCTCCGAAACACTCTTGAGATTGGCCATAAGCGATCTCGCTTCTGCCGATTCGTTCCACTGACTGACGGTTTCGGCCATAGCGGCCGCTTCCGTCGTCTCGGCCCGTCTTCTGGCGTTAGCCACACCTTCGCGCGCCTCCGCCAGAGAAGCCAGCAGTGCGTCGAACCTGCGCCGCCAGTTCATGGCTTCTTCCGTTTCGGCCTGTCTTTTTTCAAGATCGGTCAGAGCCCGGCTGATCTCTTCGAGCCTTGAGTTTCTATCCGAAAGCTCCTCTTCGCTCAGTATTTTCGCCTCCTCTCTCCTGCGGACCATCTCGTCAAGAGCGCATCTCTTCTCCGACGCCGTCTGGAAAATCCGGGCGGAAATAAGGCTATAGATCTCGGCGCCGGTAATCTTTTCGAGAATTTCGGCTTTCTCATTGTCCGGACTGTTGAGGAAACGGGTGAAATCGCCCTGTGCGAGCATGACGGTGCGGCAGAACTGCTTGAAGTCAAGCCCTGTCGCCCTTATTATTTCAGCCTCGATCTCGCGGTCCTTTGTCAGGGTAGTGCCGGTCCCGATATTTTTAAGAGTCCAGCTCTTCGGTTGCAGGCGGCGACCCGGTTTGCGGTGGGCGCGGGCAGCGGCCCATGTAGCCTCATATTCCGCTTCATTCGTGCCCCGGAAACGCAGGCTCGCGAAACACTCCCCGCAGTTGCGCCGCATCAGCTGACGCGGATCTTTAAGCGTCACACTTCCATCCGACTCCACCGCCTCGCCCTGCATGCGGGTGTTGGCCAGACGCGGTGTCGTGGCGTAGAGAGCGAGGCAGATCGAATCGAGGATAGTCGACTTGCCTGCACCGGTCTTGCCGGTTATCAGAAAAACCCCGCATCCCTCGAGCGGAGCACTGTCGAAATCGATTGTCGCATCCTCGATCGAGGCTATGTTATGGATTCTAAGTCGGCGAAGTTTCATCCTTTATCGTTCTATTTCTGATTTCTTGGTCAGTTGCGTAATTCCTCTTTGACAATAGCGATCGTCTCTCGAAGCAGGCCGATCGCCTCGTCGCTCAGTTCCTCGCCGATATCATCGGCGAATCTCATCGCGATTTCGACCGGATCACTTTCTTTAAGCTCCTCGACCGACATGATCTGCCGCGTTTCAGCCGCTGCTTCGGGCCTTCTCATGTTCAGCCGGCAGAACCTTGCCAGTTTGCCCGCGCAGGCCTGTTCGGCAATAGCTGCCGCATCGGTCGGCACCGTACCGTCAGCCACAACATTGAGCCTCAGATAAGCCGGCGCGTCGTCCGGAAATTCCCTCAGAAGCTCCATGGTTCTCTCCCAGCTCGCAAAATCTCGGCTCGGAAGAGTGACAAGCGGACGGATGCTGACAATCTCTTCCGTTCTGACCTTCGGCTCGTCGCCGTGACTGTCGATCTCGATAATCGAGACCGAATGAGGGTAGCTCTCCGAAAAGTCCACCGCCGTCAGGCTCCCGCTGTAGCGCACCCGGCGTCCCGTGCCGCCCATCGTCTGCGGGTGATGGATATGGCCAAGGGCTATATAATCATATCCGCTGCCGAGATCCTCCGCTCTGACAGCGTCGACGCCTCCGGCAGTCAGCTCCGTAGCCGAATCGTGGCCCGAGTAGTCACACCCCGCTATGGTCGTGTGAGCCGCCAGAACGACCGGCGCCACTCCGTCCGACGCCTCCGCTGCCGCGCTCGCAAGTCGGTCTGTGAATCCCTCCGGCAGATTCCGCGGGTGCGTGTAGGGGAGGGCTGCGACAATCCCGCCGTTGCCGGCGCGGACAATATGCGATCCGACATCATTGCGGTCGATCGTCCCGAAAGCATGGATGCCAAGACGCTCCCACGGACGACGGAAAACCTCGTGACCGCTGCCGCTGTCGTGGTTCCCCGCAATCGTGATGACAGTCATTGCCGGTGCCGCGTCGCGCAGCCCGACGAGCGTCTCCGAAAAAAGCCTTCTGACAGCCGACGACGGTTGCGCCGTGTCGAAAATATCCCCCGATAGAATGAACACATCCGGTTGCTCGCGCTTAGCCGTCTCGACAACCTGACGCAGCGCGTCAGCCTGTTCCTCATAGCGGTCAAAGCCGTTGAGCGAATGTCCCAGATGCCAGTCTGCTGTATGGAGAATCTTCATATATTTGTTGTTGGACGTGCGAAACCTGTTTATCTCAGTATTTAGTGACTTATCTGCAAAATAAGCCAATAAATCCCAATTGGCCAAACCCGAAGCTGCGGATTTCGGTTGCGGGAATGATAAAAAATGTCTAAATTTGCACCCGAGGAATTTTCGTTTAGATTTAACGCACTGACCAATCATTAAATTATTCATAACACACCTTTTCAATGAAACATTTCTTACGTGAATGGTGTCTGGCTGGACTGTCCGGCTTGATGGCTGTCGCAGCGACATCCTGCGTCGATAATGACTACGACCTGTCAAAGGACATCGACCTGACGATCAACGTCGGAGGAGACCTGACTGTCCCGTCGAGCAGTACAGACAGATACTCTATGGCCCAGATCCTTGATCTCGATCAGAACAGCTCGATCAAACCCGACGGACAGCTCTACGGCTATTCTCAGGGCGACTATGTTCTCGTCCAGTCTGGCAACTCGACAAACTCAAGCGTGACCATTCCGCAACAGCAGTTCTCCGACGTCGAATGCAAATCCGGAATGGCGTCTGTCTCATTCGTCGGAGTTGGCTCTGCCGAAACCATTGACATAAACGTCGATGAAATCGTCAATTCAATTTCCGTCGAGGAAGACAACATCGACCTAAGCATCGTTTCAATCTCGAAAGCCGTTACGGACTTCAAAGTCAACTTCGACATCACACCCTCGAAAATCGGTAACCTTTCCGGAACAGCTTTCTTCAAACCCGGATTCTCCGTGGCCTTCCCCAAAGGATGGAGCATTGCGATCAGTGATCCTGCGGTAGCGTCTTATTTCCGGATCGACGGCAACGTCGTGAGCTTCATCCGCGAAGTCTCCGTCAGCCTCGGCTCAAGCTTCCGTCTTCCGATCGCCATCACAGCAATTGATCTGACGGAAGTGCCCGCCGGACAAGGCCTTTACGAACCTGGCAAATTCCGCCTCAACGACAGGATCGTCAGCCGCGGTCCGATCGGTATGATCGTCTCTGCACTGCCCCTCGGCCAGCCGGCTACTGTCAGTTTCGACATCTTGCCGTCTGTCCCCGTAGCCGAGATCCTCGAGGTCACCGGTTCGTTAAACCCGAAAATCGACATCGCCCAATCTTCATTCCAGATAACAGACGTTCCCGACTTCCTCCGCGAACCCGGCAACAACCTCGACATCACAAATCCACAGGTGCGCCTGACCGTATCCAACCAGTCGCCCGTCGAGATAAACCTCAACGGACGCATCATCGCAACCGATGAAAACGGCGGTCAGAAATCCGTCTGGATCGGATCCGACCACGGAACCGCACCGATTCTCATCGCCGGCAACGCCACTACCGAAATCTGCATCTCGCGCACCGGCGACAACACTCCCTCCGGTGCCGTCAGCGTTGTCGTCCCGACACTCGGCGACCTCATCTCGACTATCCCCGACCGAATCGCAATCGACGATGTCGATGCAAAAGTCCTTGCCGGAAAGGAATATACATTCGTCCTCGGATCGACCTACAACGTCGGCGTTGACTATCAGGCTATCGTCCCACTCGCATTCGGATCTGACCTCGAGTTCACCTACTCGACCGACGAAACCGACTGGAACGAAGACCTCGACAAATACTCTTTCCATGAAGCCGTCGTGACTTTCTCGGTTGAAAACACAGTTCCCCTCGACATGGTTCCCCACGTGATCGCGCTTGATCGCAACGGACGGGAAATGACCGACATCGTAGCGACTGTCGAAGGCACCGTTAATGCCGGAACTATCCAGTCGCCCGTCTCGACCGACATGAAAGTGCGACTGTCATCGACTGCTCTCAACCTCGGCCAACTCGACGGCGTCCGACTGACATTCAAGGCGACATGTCCCGAGTCCATGAGCGGAATTCCACTCAATGAAGAACAGGCACTGCGCTTCACAGGCATAAAGATCAAAATCCTCGGCGGTGTGAACGTCGATCTTAACTAACCTTCAGCATCCTCTATAGAAAATGAAAAAGCAACACTTTATTCTTCTGGCCTTGGCCCTCGCCTCCGCATCGGGTGTTGAAGCGCAGGAAGCCTCGCGAAGCGGTTATTTCCTCGACGGATACTCTTTCCGCCACGAACTCAACCCCGCTTTCGCCAACGACCACAACTACATCTCGATCCCCGCACTCGGCAACACAGACCTCGGACTAAACTCAAACGTCGGTGTCAGCACATTCCTCTACAAACTCCCCGACGGACGTCTGACGACATTCATGAGCCCAACCGTCTCCGGCGATGATTTCCTCTCAAAGATCAGCAACAACAACCGCCTGACGACAAACTTTAATATGACCATCCTCTCAGCCGGATTCAAGGCTTTCGGTGGATTCAACACTCTATCTCTCTCGGCACGCACGGATGTCGGAGTAAACATTCCGCGCGGAATGCTCGAATTCATGAAGCTCGGCCAGCAGGGAGCCTCTTCGACCTACTCATTCTCCGACCTCCGGCTGAAAGCTGCTGCTATAGGTGAAATCGCCCTCGGCCACAGCCGTGCAATCACCGATCAGATCGAAGTCGGAGCAAAAGTCAAAGTGCTCATCGGCATCGGAAACGTCGACGCTCGCATCGACAAAATGGACGTGACTCTCTCCGACGACGTCTGGAAAATCAATGCAAGCGGATCGCTCAACGCTGCCGCCGGAGAAGGTCTGCGCGTGCCGACCAACAAAGAATCAGGCAAAGAAACCGACCGTCCCGAAGCCGCCGACGAAGTCAACTGGGACGGAATCGACTATGACAAATTCTCCACCTCCGGCAGCGGTCTCGCCTTCGACCTCGGCGCCGTCTACCGCGATGTCATCCCTGGACTGACAGTGTCGGCGTCAGTCCGCGACCTCGGATTCACCGTCTGGAACAACAACGTGAAAGCCGTGACACCCGAGACGACATGGCAGTTCGACGGATTCACCAACATCGCTCTCGACAGCTCACAGCCCGGCTATGACGACAACTCCCTCAAAGAGCAGAGCGAAGCGCTGTTCGACGACCTGAAGGACGCAATCAATTTCCGCCGCGAATCGACCGGAGGAACCCGAACAAGCGCACTGGCGGCAACGCTCCATCTCGCCGCCGAATATGAAATGCCGTTCTACAACCGTCTGACCGGCGGATTCCTGTTCACTCAGCACTTCAACGGTCCATTCTCTTGGTCCGAAGGACGAATCTCGGCCAACGTCAAACCCGTCAAATGGTTCGACTGCTCTGTCAGCTTCGCTCAGTCATCATTCGGATCTTCCTTCGGCTGGATGCTCAACTTCCATCCCCGCGGATTCAACTTCTTCATCGGAAGCGACCACCAGTTCTTCCGCGTGACTCCCCAGTTTGTTCCCGTCGGAAATGCAAACATGAACCTCAACCTCGGTTTCAACGTGACCTTCGGATAACATTTAGACCAACAACCAAATATCAGCAGTGTGTCTGGATTCGTCGATCCTGACACACTGCTGTTTTATTGGCGGCAGCATAAACTCCTGTGACAGATAAAAATAATTCTCTTTCTCCCTTTTGAAATTAATAAATAATTACTTACCTTTGAAAAATTGAATCAGATACCAATCAGAATACCTAATAAACAAACATTTTCCCCCCCCCTAATCATTTTCACTCATGAAAAAACTCAACCAGTTACTGACAACTGTCGTTTGTGCTTTTTCCGTATTGTTCGCAACTGCCGCTGAGCCATCCCCTGGCTATCTCGATCTCAACGGCGTCGACCGCTACATGAGAATTGCCTCGAGTTCCGACTTCAGCATCGCAAAAGGCGGATCTCAGACAGTGACACTCGATGTGATGCTCGAGACCGGCTCCGGTGAACTGCAGTCGCTCATCGGCAACCGCTTCCGTCGTTTGCAGAACGGAAACAACAACGACGTTTCCGGATTCGAAATCTACAACATGACGACCTACAACGCGACCGCCCACGCCTATCCCTCGACAAGCTGGTCTGCTGCCAACATCAACGCCTCCAGGACAATGACCGCCGGAAAATGGGCCCATCTCGCCCTCGTCCACGACGGCGCCGCCGGACAGATACGCTACTACATCGACGGCGTTCAGAAAGGATCTGTCGCAACGAAAAATCTTGCGCTACCGTGCTATGCCGACATCCTTGTCGGATGCCGCTACAACATGAAGGACAATATCGTCTCCTCTCTCGCCGACATCGGCGGATTCGCTAACGCTCGCATTGACAACGTCCGAATCTACTCCTCGGCGCTATCTGCCGCGCAGGTCGCCCTCGACAGCGACTCCGAGACCCCGCTCGCCGGTGCCGGTGTCATTGCCGCCTATAGCTTCGACGAGATCAACGGAACGACCGTCCCCGACATCACAGGCAACGGACACGACGGCACTCTCGCCGGCCTATGGCCCGACTACGGATCCGAACAGACCCGATATGCGACCCTTTCGATCCAGACCTCCGAAGGTGGATCCCTGAGTGTCACACTCGACGACGGAACTGAAGTTGCCTCTGGCGACGAAGTCCCGACAGGTCAGGACATCTCTGTCCGCGCGATTCCCTCAGCCAATTTCAAACTCCGTTCGCTGACCCTCAACGGTTCTGACATATCAGTCGACGCCGACGGGAAAGCGACATTCTCGATCCGCGGCGCTTCGACCCTCGCCGCTCGGTTTGCCTACACCGACGCCGAAGTCCTGAAAGTGCCCGTATTCAGCATGAATGAAAACGGATCTAAATTCTATCGTATCCCGGCTCTCATTGTTGCGGCCGACGGCTCGCTCGTCGCTGCCGCCGATCAGCGCGGTTCCTCTCTGAGCGACCTGCCAAACACAATCAGCATCGTCACAAAGCGAAGCACCGACGGTGGACGCACCTGGAGCGACATGACAATCGTCGCACAGGGCAACTCTGCTACTGGCAAAACCTACGGCGACCCCGCCATTGTCGCCGATCGCGAGACCGGACGACTGATGCTGATCTATTCCGGCGACAACGGCTTCTGGCATTCGACTAAAAACAACCGTGCCGGATTCTACTACTCGATAAGCTCCGACAACGGTCAGACTTGGTCTGATCCCGTTGCTTTCACCGACCAGGTCTATCAGCCATCTTGGCGCGGGGCTTTCGCTTCCTCTGGCAATGCCGTCCAGCTCAGCAGCGGACGAATTATGTTTGTCGCCAACGCCCACTGCAGCGACACTTGGGGCGTGACAACCTACTGCTACGCTTGCTACTCCGACGACTTCGGCCAGACCTGGAACGTCGCTAACGCCGCACAGAACCTCCCCGCCGACGCTCTCGGAAACGAATCTAAAATCATCGAACTCGCCGACGGCGACCTCCTCATGAGCATCCGCTCGACCGGTAAACGGCGCTTCTCCCGATCCTCCGACGGTGGCGTGACATGGTCTCCGGCCTATCAGGTCAGCGATCTTCCCGAGCCCGGTTGCAACGGTGACATAATCCGCTTCTCCTCGATCGACGGACGAAACCGAATCCTCCATTCTCTCCCCGATCACGCTTCAATCCGTCAGGACGTCAGCGTCTCTCTCAGCTACGACGAAGGGGAGACTTGGCCTGTCCGGAAACAGCTGATCGATGGTTACTCTGCCTACTCTTCTCTCGCCGTTCTCCCCGACGGATCGATCGGATGTCTCGTCGAAGAAGGAAAATGGGACAGCAATCTCCCCGGTGAAGACGGCTTCGACCTCTACTTCATGCGATTCTCTCTCGACTGGCTGACCGACGGTGCCGACACCTACGATCCAAATGCCGAATCCGACAAAGACGCCCCGACTTTCATCACGATCGGTCAGAGCAATGCCGACGGTTCTGCTTTTTTCGACGCGGAGATCGATTCCGAAATGAACAGATGGTACTCATCCGACGACAATAGCGGACTTCTCAAAATCTGGTATCGCAGCACCCAGGTGCAGAACCAGACGTCAAACAGCCTCGGTGAAACTGCCCGATGGGTAGTCGACGGAACGACTCAGGACGTGCAGCCCGGATGGCTCGACCTATGGTACAGAAATGAAAACGCCCTCGGACGTACTGCAATGAACATGATCCACGGCTACGGCACATATTCCGTCGGTTCTGGAACAGACTGCGCTCAGGGACGTCGCGGCATGGAAGGGAGCTTCGGCATCATATACGCCGAAGCATTTCCGTCCAGACCGCTCTACATGATCAAACTCGGTGTCTCCGGGTCTTTCATCTCTTCTTGGGCGAACGAATAGGACGACCACAACTGGGACTACTTCTACACCAACATGTTTCGCCCGGCGGTTGAATCTCTGCTCGCACAGGGAAAACGTCCCCGCCTGGCCGGTATCTGGTGGATGCAGGGATGTGCCGATCAGAACAGAGACAAAGCCTACTACAAGGAATCTCTTCAGCGTCTCATCGAGCGATGCCGCAATGAGCTCGGATTTGAAAACGGTAGGATCTACATCGGCCACGTCGTTAAACCCGGCGAATCCGCCGTGAATCCTTCCGGATCTGTCGGCTTCAGCCAGAACGTTCGCGACGCTCAGGATGAAACGGCAGCTGCCATCGACCGTGTCGAGATCATTGACACTAAAGACTGCGCCATGCAGTATGAAAGTAACTTCAGCGGATACATCCATTTCAGCCATGCCGGTGTCAACAGAATCGGCGAAATCCTTGCCGAAAAAGTAATCGCCGACGGTCCCTCCGGCTGGAATCTGTTCTCGACGCCCGGAAAATGGGAAATGTCCGACGGGAAAGCTGTTTTTGTCCCATCTGTCGGAAATCCCGAAATTTCCTACTCTCAGGAAGGATCTGTGATTACTGCTTCGATCTCCTATCCCGGATGGACCGAATATAAATCTTTCGACATGGCCGAAGCCGGAGTGCCCTCGCCGGGCTATCTCGAGCTCAACGGCAAAGACCGTTTCATGCGCATTGAAAAAAGCTCCGACTTCGACATCGCAAAAGGCGGATCACAGACTGTGACACTCGATGTGATGCTCGAGACCGGCTCCGGTGAGCTGCAGTCGCTCATCGGCAACCGCTTCCGTCGTTTGCAGAACGGAAACAACAACGACGTTTCCGGATTCGAAATCTACAACATGACGACCTACAACGCGACCGCCCACGCCTATCCCTCGACAAGCTGGTCTGCTGCCAACATCAACGCCTCCAGGACAATGACCGCCGGAAAATGGGTCCATCTCGCCCTTGTCCACGACGGCGCCGCCGGACAGATACGCTATTATATCGACGGCGTTCAGAGAGGATCTGTCGCAACGAAAAATCTTGCGCTCCCGTGCTATGCCGACATCCTTGTCGGATGCCGCTACAACATGAAGGACAACACCGTCTCCTCTCTCGCCGACATCGGCGGATTCGCTAACGCTCGCATCGACAACGTCCGAATCTACTCCTCGGCGCTATCTGTCGCGCAGGTCGCCCTCGACAGCGATTCCGAAACCCCTCTTGAGGATGCCGGTGTGATTGCGGCCTACGACTTTTCACGGATCTCTGAATCCAACGTGACTGACATCTCGGGAAACGGCCACACCGGCTATCTCGTAGGATCTTGGCCGGACTACTCCGTGCCGTTCTATGCCGTGACTGTCAGCGAAACTGAAAACGGTTCGCTCTCTCTGTTCGATGGAGATAAAGAGATCTCGTCCGGCGACATGGTCGAGGAAAACACCATTCTCACTGTCGTCGCTATGCCCGACGCCGACTGCGAGCTCATCGCGGTCAAAGTCAACGGTGAGACCCTTGAAGGCAACACTTTCTCCGTGACTGAAAACGTGACTGTCGATGCCGAATTCAAATCGAAATACACTGCTCCGTCCGGTAGCACCTACCAAAGCAACTATCTGACTTCGATCGCCACCTCCGGTGCGGAAAAAAACATCGGCGTCACCTATTCTGCCCACCCCGGAATCTACACCATTATCGGCGACACCGTGACGGTTGCCCCGGCAACGCGGTTCAGCCTCAACCTCGTTGCCAACTCTGTCGGTGCGGCTTCTTCCACGACCGTCCATGAAGACCTTCGTTTCTGCCAGGCTTATATTTTTGCCGACTGGGAAGGTTCGGGTGAATTCTCGCTGGTCAACACTTTCGGCCTCCATGCCCCCAGTGGAAACTCGCCACACTCCAATATGCACATCTATGGCAACTACGACGACGTGATGGACATCAGCCAGACTCTCCAGGTGCCTGACGGCGTGCGACCCGGAACTGTTGCGAGAATCCGCGTTGTCTACCAGAACGCATGGACAAATCTCGGCGCGACGACAACCCCCGACCCGAATGCTGCGAACATCGACAAAGGCCTCGCCTACGATATCAAAGTAAACGTTGCTGAAAAACACACATTCACCGTAATCGCAAACGTGACCGGTGGAGAGGCAACCGTCGAAGTTGGCGGCTCCGGTGGCTTCGTGGAGATTCCTGCGGAAGGACTCCGGGTCGGGAAAGGCTCTGAACTTGACGTGCGCTTCACCCGCGCTTCGTCAGACCACATCCTGACCGCATTCGACGTTAACGGTGTCGACGACATGGACCACATGACTTCGCTCTCGCAGACAATCTACTCGATTCCTGCAATCGACCGTGACTACACTTTCGATGTGCTCTACTCTCTTCCGCAGTTCACTCTGACTGTCGTAAATCTGAAAGGGGTCGATCCCGAAGCCTGCTATTATGGTGAATTCCGCGACAACCAGAACCGGCCTATCGATCCGACCGGTCAGAACAGCGTGACTGTCGATAAAGGCTCGACAGTCTATTTCACCATTATGGCTCCCCGCGTCGAAAGCGGCTACACTTTCAAGGGCCTGACCGACAACGCCGACGATGTGACCGATGAACTTATTCCCTTTGGCGATGATCTGATGTACTTCTTGTCAGACATCTCCGAAGACCATATCCTGATCCTCGACCAGTCCTATGCCGGTATTCTTGTCGTTGGAAATGACGCTGCCGGATCGTTGAGCTACAGCAATGGCATCCTGTCTGTTTCCGGCGCCGACGCGCTGATCGAACTCTACGACATCAACGGACGCCTTCTCCGCCGTGCCGATGCCGCCACAATGCCGATCTGCGATCTCGCAGGCGGTGTCTATGTCGCCAAGGCAACTCGCCCCGGAGCTACCTACACTCTGAAATTCATTAAATTCTAAACAGATTCTGAACTGTTTTGCAGATTGGCGCTGCGTCAAAATAAACATTTTGGCTCAGCGCCTGACATTTTTCTGCCAATCCCTCCCTCGACGTCCCGGATGAGCCATTATGTCCCACTCTCTCCTCAATTTTTGAATTTGGCGTCCGATCCCCGATAGCGTCCCCTATCTTTGCGGCGATATGCTGCAATGCCGCCCCCTCATACCGCCGCGCCCGCGCCATCTCTTCCGCCGCGACTATGCCGCCCAGTTCGAACGCTGGGCCGGCTACCGCCTACACCCCCATGCCCGCCGCGCCGTGGCCCACCTCGAGCGGCAGCGCGCACGCCGTCAGCCGCAGCGACTTATCCTCTGTAACACCCCCTCATCCATCGACACCATCCGGCAGACCCTCGCCGACTATGTTCTCTGGCGAGCCACTGTTGTCCAGCCCGGCGACCCATTCTGCGTCGTCGGTCGCCGTCGTGCCGACATCAGCCGGATTCTCCCCAAAAAGCGACTCCGCACCCTTCCCGATCCCCGCTGGCAACCCATCCTCGTCTCCTCCCGCACCCCCGACCACTGCCGCGGACTCAACTTCCGCCTCGCCCTCATCCTCGACGGCGACGCCTTCCCCCTTCGCGGACGCTACCTCGAGCAGCACTGGCGCT
>CAJUHM010000028.1 GCA_910586475.1 uncultured Muribaculaceae bacterium
TATTCCGTTTGGCCATTTCGCCAGCAACTTACGTCGGACGGCGCCTCTTGCTTCGAACAGACTCGCAGCAGGGCGACGCAGACGATTTTCAAAGACCGAATTCCTGCTTGAACGCTTCGACAAGATCAAGCTTTTCCCATGTGAACAGCTCGACCTCAACAGAACGTTCCCCCTCATATTTAGAGCGGAATGTCTTGGTAACAACCTGTGGCTCACGGCCCATATGACCATAAGAAGCCGTCTCGCGATAGATCGGGTTCCGGAGTTTCAGACGTTTTTCAATCGCATTCGGACGCATATCGACCAAGGCTGCGACACGTGCCGAGAGTTCTGCGTCGGAAATCGACAGATGCGATGTTCCGAACGTGTTGACATACAGGCTTACAGGCTGAGCCACACCGATAGCATAGGCCACCTGGACAAGAGCCTGATCCGCGACGCCGGCCGCCACAAGGTTTTTGGCGATATGGCGCGCCGCATATGCCGCCGAACGGTCAACCTTCGAGGGATCTTTGCCCGAGAAGGCGCCGCCACCGTGCGCACCGCGGCCACCGTAGGTGTCAACGATGATCTTACGTCCGGTCAGACCGGTATCTCCGTGAGGTCCGCCGATGACGAACTTTCCGGTCGGATTGACATGGAGAATGAATTCATCGTCGATCATCGCCGCCTCCGACGCCGTCAGCTTCGACTTGACGCGCGGAATTAGGATGTTGCGAACATCATTCGTGATGATTTCAAGCATCCTGCGGTCGGCCTCCTCCTGCGAAACCCCTTCAGAGGGCTGAATGAAGTCGTCGTGCTGGGTCGAAACGACAATTGTGTGGACGCGAACCGGACGGTTGTCGCTGTCATATTCCACTGTCACCTGACTTTTCGAGTCAGGGCGCAGATAGGTGCGCTCGCGGCCATTGACATCCGTGTAGACCATCTCCTTGCCCTCGCGGCGGATATCTGAAAGTTCCTTCAGAAGGATATGCGACAGATAAAGCGGCAGCGGCATGTAAGTCGCCGTCTCGTTGCAGGCATAGCCGAACATCATTCCCTGGTCGCCGGCACCCTGCTCATCCTCGGACTCGCGTTCCACACCGCGGTTGATGTCGGCACTTTGTTCGTGGAGAGCCGATAGAACGCCACACGACTCTGCCTCAAACTTCAGTTCGCTGCGGTCATAGCCGATCGATTTGATCACGTCGCGCGTAACTTCCATAAGATCCACATAAGCCGTGCTCTTAACCTCGCCGGCGACAGTTACGTGGCCGGTGGTCACGAGCGTCTCACATGCCACCTTAGAATTAGGATCATAGGCAAGAAATTCATCGAGAACCGCATCAGAAATCTGGTCGGCCACTTTGTCAGGATGTCCTTCGGAAACAGACTCCGAAGTAAAAAGATAATTCTTATTCATAGTCATTTAGAGAGTGTTATAATAAAATGAACACAAAAAAAGGCGTTGCCTCACAAGCAATGCCTCAACCGGAAAACGTCAGCCGGACGCCGCAGCGTCGCTGGAAATGTCATGCGGTTTTAGCATTTTTTTGGAAGTGGTTGCAAGCAGCCAAATTTGTCCACTTTCTGTTTTCAGCCGCAAAGTTAACGCTTTTTCCCGACATAACGAAAAAGGGCGCGCCAAAAAATTCGGCGCGCCCTCTGTCTGACATGAGTTATGCTTTTTTATTCGGCATCGTTCCACGTACAGCTCTTGAATGTGAACTGTGCCGGGCCGGTAACCTCATAGATGATGGTGGCCGGCTTAGTCGTGCCGTCATAATAGTAGAAGTTGATTGTGAAAAGCACCTCAAGACCGCTAACAGGCACCGCATCGGGATGAAGGATTGCCAGAGCGGCGGGGAGTACTTCTGTCTCGAAACGCTGCTTCTCAAGCGCGACAACCTCTTCGTCGGTCATTGAGCTGTAGCCGGCATACTGGGTTTTGGCTGCCGTAGGACGAAGATCGACATTTCCCTGATAGGCCGAAGTACCGCAATAGTACTCGTTGTTGCCATATGATGAAACATAGGCTGCACCATCGGGAACATTATTCTTCACCCAGTCGACACAAGTCTGATAATAGAGCGTCGAGATAGCGATTCCACGACCTGCGGGAAGTGTGATCGTAACGTTCGGGTCATACATCCACTTGCCGCCGTTGCGCACAAACTGCGCGGTTTCGGTGGCAACGCCGTTGTTGAGAACCCATTCCGTTCCGTTGAAAGCATACTGGTCGCAGCGTGTGACGGTTTCAGAACCGTTGTAGTAATAATAAACTACAAAATGAGCGTCTTCAGCCTGAGCATATGGATATTTCTGCTTCATGAAGATCGGCAGATAAGTCGCGGGGCCTTCTCCGGAAAGATTGTCGTAGTTCTGACCCATAGCCTGATAGTCGGAGTGGGAAAGGACAACGGTGTTGACCATCGGCGCCCATGTCGAACCGTTGAAGGTGTAGATGGCATTTTCATTGGTCGAAGCAACCGTCACGGCACGGGAAGCGGCATTGGCAGCAAGTGTCGAGATTGAAGAATCGCCGACCTTGGTAATGATCGTATTGAGGTACTTGCCCTTGCTTGCAATGGCCATCACATAGCCCTCGAAGGTCACTGTCGCGCCATCGGTCAGCAGACCCTTAAGTGTAGAGCCGGCTCCATAAGGGCTGACTTGCACAGTTGTGCCGTCGAGCGCAATATTGATGTAATTGCCGCTGACAGTGACTGTTCCGGTAAACTTGCTGTAGACGGGCGAAATAGGCGACGCGCCTGCTGCCATCGAGGAAGAAACGAACTCGTCGATCTCCGCGCCGGTCCATGCCTTAGGCGCAGGATAGGTCACAGACTGGTTGCCAGAAACCTCAGGCGAAGAGCCTTTTGCGAGCTGCCAACCGTAGTTGTAGCTGTCGAGGGTGGTGCTGACAGTCAGCTGATCGCCGATCTTCAGTTCGCTGTTGTTGGTGGGCTGATAAGTGAACACCGCACCCGTAGCGTCGGCGATGATCGGGCCCTGGGTAGAGATCGCCATGACAACCGCATCGGCGGTTACCTCGTCGCCCTTGGCCATCGACGACAAAGATCCGAGAACGCTCGACGGAGTGAACCCGGGCACATCAGGACCGGGAGTCGTTGTGAACACAGGGTCTGTTGCCGAAGTGTTATAGTTGACGATCACGCACTCTCCGGCCTGAGCATCTGCGAAATGGCTCTTGAGAAGGCCGGGGATAGAGCGGGCGGCAGTGTGCGACGGAGCGAACGCGGCGGTGTAGTCATCCTCGCTGCCCCAGACCGACTGATAATCCTCGTCAGTAACCACATATTTCTTGGCGCCTGCTGCCTGAGCCACCTCAGTGGGAAGAGCTTCGGCAACATTATAGGTCACCTTGATGGCCGAACCGTCAGATAGCGCGAAATAGGGGAATTTCGGATCTGAAAGCAGTGCTGGGATATAATCGCGGGCAGTAATCTTATCCGTGAAATAGCCCTGAGAGCCGACTGCGGCCAGGTCTCCGGCGAGAGCCTCGCCCGCAAGCGCCTTGTTTGTCGAATTCGCAGCAAGAGTCTTATAATCAACGGCTGTCAGAGTGTAGTCGATCGTCCGCACATCCGTCGGACGCGGCTCCTCAAACCCGTCGAGCTTGTCGTTCCATGAATTGTCGTCGCACGCAGCCAGAACAAGGGTGCATCCGGCAACAACCATCAGGCGATTCATATATTGTTTCATTGTCTTTACGTTGATAAGATGAGGGATTAGAAATTGATTTTAAGTTTGCAGCTGTAGGTGCGGCCGAATGAATAGAACACACGGTTCACATTGTACCATGTGCCGACTTCGCCGAGAGCCGACTGTGCCTGTGTCACATAGTTGTAGTTGCAGAGGTTGTTGACATTTCCGTAGACTGTTGCGTCGAGCGCACCGATCTTGAAGGTGTAGCTGGCGCTCAGGTCAAGCTGATTGCCCCATGGAATTCTCCAGGGAGTTCCGGGCTTGAGCACTTTGCCGTTGGAAAGGTTCGACGAATTGACCGAGATGTCGCTGTAGTTGCGGTCATAGACAGTCCAGTCAGCACCGATGCGGAAGCCCTTGAAGGGACGGAATGTCACTCCGAGAGCGGCAGTTGTCTGAGCCGATCCTGAAACCTTCACGCCTTTCTGTTCGAGAGTAGCGTGGAGATGATCCTCAGCCATGATTCCGGAAGCGATCGTACCGTTGAGATTTGAAAGCGGCGCGCCGTTCTGGTTGTAGAAATAACCTGTTGCATTCGAATCCCAGATCCAGTCGCCGAGCGAGATCATCGCATCGAAGTCAAGCCATTTGAAAGGTTTGTATTTTGCCGAGAGTTCGACTCCCATGTGGCGTGCGTCGACACCGGACATAGCGAAATAGTAGTAGTTAGAACCATCCTTAGCGATTGCCGGGTCGATCTGTTCGCCACGGCTCATCGTACGGTCCATCCACTTAGTGTAGTACGCATTGAGTTCGATAGCGAGTTTCGGCGAATGATAGCCGTAGCCGAATTCAAACGAGCCGACCTTTTCATTGAGTGCGTCGGGGTTGGTGATGTTCGAGCGCTGGGCACTCAGGAAGACACCATAGGAGAAGAAGGGAGCACGGGAGATGAAACCTCCGTTGAAGAACACGTTGTTATGGCGGTCGATGTTATAGTTGACACCACCTTTGATTGTTCCACCGAGGAAGTTTTTGGTTTCCGAACGTGAGTGTTCTGCATCGTAGTAGTAGAAGTCTTTTCTCCAGTAGGTGTTGTTGTTGAGCGCACCTGCGAGAACGAGATTGAGTCTCTTGTCGAGAAGCGTGTATTCGGCCTGGCCGTAGACACCCTCCTGACACACGAAACCGTCATAGTTGCGGTTCACAACGTCACCGACATGAAGCTTTTCATAAACCCAGTTAAGGTCGTTCTTATTGTGGACAGCATTGTTATAGGGCTGCACATTGCTGCGGTTGGCATTGTCGATGTAGTATTCACCGCCGAAGAGGTCGTCGATGACAGTCTTGTGATGACCGACATAGTAGCGGAGGTCGAGACCGCCGGTGAGGTTCAGAGAAGTTCCGTTAGTGAAATCCATGCGCTTCTTGTAGCTCGAGATAAGACCGTAGGTCGAATGGCTGTTAAGCTGCTTGCCGATGACCATATTCGAACCGGTTGTCGACGCGGCGTTCATCTCTTCGACCGCTGCGTAGTCGTAGTAGCCTTCCGGAGTGCGGAACTGCATGTTAAGGTTACCGTTGTTGGCTCCATACCATGAAGAGGAGTAAGAAGTCGAGTTGCCTTCCGCATCATAGACCGTGCGGCCAAGGCCTGTGCGGCCACCGCCGGAAGTGATCGAAAGATAGAACGAAGTCGAGAGCGACTGCGATTCGTCGATCTGCCAGATGTGATTGAGAGCGATCTGGGGCTTGTGGTAGAAGTTATGGTTCGAGTTGTAGACCTGTCCGTTTTTGCGGAATCCATAGGTCGGGTTATAGCGATAGGGGCTCTCGCCGGCCATGTAGTCGCGGACACTCTGCCAGCCTTCGATTGTCAGACCGTTGTTGTAGTTGCGCTGGTCGTGCCACTGCGGAGCACCGAATCCGGTCAGACCGATCTGATGAGACGCGTTGATGCGCTTTGTCAGATTGAAGAACCACGAATAAGAATCGTAGGCAGTTCCCTGAATATAGCCGTCGGCCCACTTGCGGGCTCCGAGAACGGTGAGCGCCCAGCCGTTTTTCATAAGGCCTGTCGAGAATTTCATGCCGATCTGATTGAGGCCGTCATTGCCCATTCCGTACCATACGGAACCTCCTTTTTCAACATCGATCGTACGGGTCGTGATGTTGATTGTTCCTCCGATCGAGGGTGTAGACACGATTGTCGCACCGAGACCGCGCTGGGTCTGGATCGACGATGCCACGTCGGAAAGGTTGGCCCAGTTGCTCATGTAGACACCGCCCCACTCCATGTCGTTGACCGGAATACCATTGATAAGCATTGCCACATTTTCGCTCTGGAAGCCGCGCATACGGGTCTTGGCATCACCATAACCTCCACCTTCGCTACGGGTGTAGACGCCGGGAGTTGTCTTCAGGATCTCAAGGAGTTCCTGGTTACCGAGTTTGAACTCGATTTCCTGGGCCGACACCGTCGACATGGCGACAGGAGTCTCGCGGGTCTTACCTACCGACTGGGTGACCACAACGTCTGAAAGCATAGCCGCCGACGGTTCGAGTCTGACTGTGCCGATGTTTGCGCTTGCGGCAACAGTCAGAGTTTTATAGCCGATAAAGCTGATTTGCAACTGTTTCGCGCCTTGAGGCACGGAAAGTTTAAACCGGCCGTCAACATCTGTGGTTGTTCCGACGGAGGCTTTTCCAGCCACTGTTACCGATGCTCCTGCCATAGGCTCATCGGATTCGTCAACCACCACACCGGTACACACAAAATTGGCAGCCATTGCAATGCAGGCCAGCCAGATGGTGCAGGTTAAGGTCAGAAGTCTCTTCATAAGATTTTAATTAGATGAATAATAGATTATGATTGGTTAGATTATATGCAGCTACGCATTAGCC
This sequence comes from uncultured Muribaculaceae bacterium, assembly GCA_910586475.1. Classification (GTDB taxonomy): domain Bacteria; phylum Bacteroidota; class Bacteroidia; order Bacteroidales; family Muribaculaceae; genus Paramuribaculum. The sequence goes on from CAJUHM010000028.1 coordinate 6,559, forward strand.
GACCTCGATGTTCTCCTACCGGACGCACCCGCGGAAAACAACAAACCGCCCCCGGTCCTGCGCCGGAGAAGCGCAGAGCAGAGCGGATGGATATGTCATGACGGTAGGAGGGCGTCAACTCTCTATGGATTGTTTTGTGCAAAATTACGAATAAATTACCAAAAACCCCTAACAGATGTAAACTTTTGTTTACTTTTTTCCCGAATCCGCCAATAAGATTCAGCGTTTGTCCGCAAACAAGATGGCACAACACCACCGCAACAACTTCGTATGCACCCTTTAAGCCTGCCCGTCTCCAACTTCCCGAATACTCTTGCGCAATGCTCCGTTTATATAATTTAACTCACAAAATACACGCAAAATGCCTATATTTGCAATTGTGAATAATAAAGCTGAAAATACGTCAGGCCGTCACGCCACGCTTTATCTTCTTCCTGTGCCGCTGAGCGATGTCGCTCCGGCCTCTGTGATGCCTGAGCACAACATCAATGTCGCCCGCAGCGTAAAACACTTCATAGTCGAGAATGTCCGCTCTGCCAGACGTTTTCTCAAACGATGCGACCGGTCGATAGAAATTTCCGAACTCTCCTTCACCGTACTCGACGAACACACCGATCCCGCCGACGTCCCTGACATGCTCTCACCGTTGGCTGAAGGAATGGACATGGCTGTCATCTCCGAAGCGGGATGTCCGGCCGTTGCCGATCCCGGCGCGCTTGCCGTCGAGGCGGCCCTGCGGCGAGGCTTCGACGTCCAGCCACTCATCGGCCCCTCCAGCATCCTGCTGTCTCTGATGGCATCCGGCTTCAACGGACAGAAATTCGCCTTCGAAGGCTATCTGCCCCACGACTCCGGCACCCGCCAGCGACGGCTGAAAGAAATGACAGGCCGCATCACACGCGAAGACCAGACACAAATCTTCATCGAGACGCCCTACCGCAACAACCGTCTCATCGCAGAACTCGCAAAAACCCTTCCCGGATCAATGCGGCTCTGCGTGTGCTCCGACCTGACAGGACCCGACCAGAAAATAGCATGCCGCTCCCTCGCCGAATGGGCCAGAGCCAGCTACAACTTCGACAAAATTCCGGCCATCTTCCTATTATACAAATAATCAGCACCCACAAAGAGGCCTCTTCCCAGAATCATGGCAAAACTGAAATTCACCTCGCGCTCCGGCATTAAGCGCGAGATCTTCCATAATACGGGCGACCTTTTCGCCCTTGACCGAGAGGACGTTCGCCTTAAACGCGGAACCGTGCCCCCAGACCCGCGCCGCATCCCGTCAGACCCGTCAGACCTCGAAATCCACCCCTCCATTGCCGACTTCGTCGTCAACACACGCCTGAAATCGCTCGAAAACCCCACAACACCTGCCGATGCCCTCGCCATCGACCGCACCGGCCTGAACGAAACCGAAAAGCTGACCTTCATCTCCTTCGGAAGCGGAAGCAGCGGAAACTGCTCATATCTCGGAACCAGGTCCGAAGGCATCCTGATCGACGCAGGCGTCGATGCTGACACGGTCCGCGAACAGCTACGCGCCCACGGAATCAGCCCGCGTTCAGTCAAAGCTATCATAATAACCCACGACCACACCGACCACGTCAAATATGTCTACCCCCTCGTCAGGAAACGCCCCGAGCTTGGAATCTACTGCACTCCCAAGACACTGACCGGACTCCTCCGACGCCACAGCATCTCACGACGCGTTAAGGACTTCCACCGCCCGATCCACAAAGAATTCCCGTTCAGCATCGGACCGTTCGAAATCACCCCCTTCGATGTCAGCCACGACGGCACGGACAATGTCGGATATTTCATCCGCCACGGCGAAACCGCAATCGCCATCGCCACAGACCTCGGATGCATCACCCCCCGTGTCGACTTCTACATGCGTCAGGCCAACCACATCGTCATCGAAAGCAACTATGACGCCGAAATGCTGATGCACGGGCCCTATCCGATGTACCTGAAAGCCAGAATTGCAGCAGCCACCGGACATCTCGACAACGCAGTGACAGGCGAATTTCTCGCCTCGATACTCTCCGACCGCCTCCGCAACATATTCCTCTGCCATCTGAGTCAGGACAACAACCGTCCCGAGACAGCACTCGCGGCAATACGCACAGCTCTCAGCAACGCCGGACTCGACTCGATAGGCGACGGCTCCGGATCGGTCGAAGCACGCGGCAAAAAACTCCAGCTCGTCGCACTCCCCCGCACCACTCCGTCAGCCCTTTTCACTCTCCGATAAGAAACTCGGCAAAAAAACAGGCTCCCCCTGAAGAAGCGATGTTGCTTTTCAGGGGGAGTCCGTTTTTAGATAATATCTTCTTTTGAATGCTCCGAAAAGAGCCTTTGAGAGAACAAAAAAGGCTTTATTGCCTGTTTCGTATCGTATTAAAACCAGACAAGCTCTTATTCTATCGTCGACAGGGGGTTATTCACCCATATACTGCTTAACCTGTTCGAGAACAGCAGCCGGAGTGAAACCGAACTTCTCGTCGAGCACCTTGTAGGGCGCTGAAGCCCCGAAATGGTTCAGACCGAAAATGAAACCCTGAGAACCAACTACCGGACGGAGCGTCGAAGGCAGACCGGCGGTCAGACCGAAAGTTGGCATATGGGGAGGAATCACACTGTTGCGATACTCCTCATCCTGATCGAGGAACAGACCGAGCGACGGAACCGAAACGACCGACGCCTTGATTCCCTCTGCCTCAAGAAGCACAGCCACCTCACAGAGAAGAGCCACTTCCGAGCCATTGCCGACCAGAGTCACCTGCGCCCCAGCAGCATCCATAACTACATAACCGCCGCGACGTGCGCCGAGAGCCTCTTCATAGCGATTGCCTGACGGAGACGGAAGATCCGGCACATCCTGACGGGTGAAAATCAATCCCGTCGGAGTCGACTGATTTTCCATTGCCATCTGCCAGCAGACAGTAGCCTCTGCGGCATCGGCCGGACGGAGCACCAGCATCGAACGGCGTCCCGACAGATTGCGCAGCTCTTCGAGCAGACGGATCTGCGCCTCCTGCTCGACAGGCTGATGGGTCGGGCCATCCTCGCCGACGCGGAACGCGTCATGAGTCCACACATATTTCACAGGCAGCTCCTGCAATGCAGCCATACGGATAGCCGGCTTCATATAGTCAGAGAACACAAAGAATGTTCCGCATGCAGCAAACATTCCGCCGTGAAGAACGATTCCGTTCATGATCGAAGCCATTGTCAGCTCCGACACACCGGCGTGAAGGAATGCTCCCGAGAAATCTCCGTGGGTCAGCGCATGAGTGTGAGCCAGGAAAGCGTCAGTCTTGTCGCTATTAGCAAGGTCCGCGCTCGAAACGATCATATTGCCGATCTTTTCCGACAGCACCTTAAGCACGTCGGCCGACGCCGTACGCGTTGCCACATTTGCCTTGTGGGCAATCGCCGAATAGTCGATCTCCGGCAGCTTGCAGGCAAGGAAATCCTTCAGCTGAGCAGCCTTTTCGGGGTTTGCGGCTTCCCATGCGGCAATTTTCTTGCGGCGTTCTGCCACTATGCCGGCCAGCTCCTGACGGCGTCCGGCATAGAGAGCGGCGACCTCTTCGCGGATGACCCAGGGATTTTCCGGATCTGCACCGAGATTGCGAAGCGTAGCCGCAATGTCGGCGCCGCTCTTGCTCAGAGGCTGTCCGTGGGTCGAGCACTGGCCCTCGAAGTTCGAACCGTCGGCCTTCACACAGCCACGGCCCATGATCGTACGGCCGATAATAATCGTAGGACGCTTGCTTTCGGCATTGGCTTTCCTCAGCGCTTCGACGAGAGCCTCAGGATCCGAACCGTCCACCTCGATTGTATTCCAGTTCCATGCACGGTATTTTGCCGCAACATCCTCTGTGTCAACCTCATCGACCATTGTCGAGAGCTGAACGGCATTGCTGTCATAGAACATTATAAGGTTGGCAAGACCAAGATAGCCGGCTATGCGGCCTGCGCCCTGCGAAATCTCCTCCTGAATGCCGCCATCGGAAATGAAGGCATAAGTCTTGTGGGCGAAATCCTCTCCGAAACGGGCCGCATAGAAACGCTCGGCAATCGCTGCGCCGACTGCCATCACGTGGCCCTGGCCGAGAGGCCCCGACGAATTCTCAATTCCGCGCTTCGGATCCAGTTCGGGGTGTCCGGGGGTCACGCTTCCCCACTGGCGGAACTGCTGCAATTCGTCAATCGTATAGTAGCCGCAGAGTGCCAGCACTGAATAGAGCATCGGCGACATGTGGCCCGGATCGAGAAACATCCTGTCGCGCCAGGGCCACGTCGGATCTTCCGGATCTGTTACAAGAAATTGAGAATAGAGCACATTGATAAAATCAGCTCCGCCCATCGCTCCGCCGGGGTGACCCGACTTCGCCTTTTCCACCATCGAGGCAGACAGGACTCGAATGTTGTCGGCCGCTGAATTCATAGTCTTGATATCCATATTGTTAGAGTAAAATTGAAATAGCATGCTTCTCGGAACGCACACTCCAACGCGCGTTTCTTCATGCAAAATTAATCACTTTCGCCCTATCTCGCAAATCAGATGTCGTTTTTGCGAGACAGTTACGATTCAACCCAGATCCCCAGACGCCTCCGCTTCCTGTAAAAAAACGCCCCGGCCCGTTGCAGATCGGTCATAATCTGATTAAATTTGCACTCAATTCAACCGACAATGCACACCGACAGCCACTTTTCCATAATGTCCGCGCCGCTTCAGGGACTCACCGAAACGGAATTCCGCCAGACCCACTCACGCCTCTTCCCCCTCGCCGGACAACCGATGCGCTATTTCACCCCATTCCTGCGGATCGAAAAAGGCGAACCCCGCCGCCGCGACATCCGCGACGCAACCGCAAGCCCAACAGGCTCTCCCGACGTCACCCCGCAGATCATCTGCCGCGACGTCTCGGAATTCACCCTTCTTACCGACGCCCTGACCCAAAACGGACACTCCCGCATCAACCTCAACCTCGGCTGCCCGTTTCCCCCGCAGGTACGCCGCGGCAGAGGAGCAGGCCTTCTCGCCGCACCTGACCGGCTACGCGAAATCGCCGAAGCCATGCTCTCACGCCCCGACACCATCTTCTCGGTCAAGATGCGCCTCGGAATCGACGACCCCGCACAATGGACCGGCATCATCGACATAATAAACTCAATGCCCCTCGAATTCGTCTGCATACACCCTCGCACCGCAGCCCAGCTCTATCGAGGCGAACTGCTCCTCGACTCATTCGCCGAACTCCTCCCTGCCCTCGCACACCCCGTCATATATAATGGAGACATCCTGACGCCCGAAGCCATCGACCGGCTGCGCACAACCTATCCCGACCTCGCCGGAGTGATGATCGGACGCGGACTACTCTCGCGACCGTCGATCGCAGCCGAATGGCAAGAAGGCACCCAATGGACCGAAGCAAAGCGCCGTACAATGACACTGCGCCTCCACGACGAAATCCTCGCCCTCTACTCCGGACGACTCAGCGGCGACACACAGATCCTATCCAAAATAAAGCCTTTCTGGGAGTATCCCGGAAACGGATTCGACCGAAAAGCCGTCAAAAAAATAATCAAAGCCGGATCTCTGACAAACTATCTTTCGGCCGTCGCAGCCCTCTCCGCCTCAATATCAGCATAATCTCTTTTATCCCCTCAACCGCCAATTTTTCAACGCGCGGCCGCTTTTTCCATAAAAAAGTTTTGCCATTAGGAAAACAATTCTTAATTTTGCCCCGCAAAAAGCAATAAGACAAATAATAAACATCCAAATAACAATAACATCAAATGATCATCGTACAAGTTAAAGAAGGCGAAAACATCGAGCGCGCTCTCAAAAAATTCAAGCGCAAATATGAAAAAACCGGCATCGTTAAGGAACTCCGCAGCCGTCAGGCTTTCCAGAAACCTTCTGTGGTCAACCGCAAGAAGATGATGAAAGCCGTTTACGTGCAGAAGCTCCGCAGCGTAGAGGAATAACCAAAACCTCCGCCACGGGCTTTAGCCCGGCCTTCCTTTCTGGTTACATAAAGATTTAATAGGGAATCCGTTGCATCAGTTCTGCTGATTTCGGATTCTCTATCGTCGTATCTTACCGCAAGAAAAACGGCGTCTTTTCACTACCTTTGTCACTCACAGGCATCGCCCATCAAACCTGAAAACCACTTTTAACCAATCATAATTAACATTTCAAATCAATTCCATGAAAAAAGTTTCGAATCTTTTTCGTTGGCTTGCGTGCGCGGGACTATTCGCGCCTATGATTTGTCATGCCACGTGCAACTATCCGACAATGACACGAAGCGATCGAGACCGCTATCTCACCTCCTTCGCCCTCACTGACGGAACCTCCACGACGACAATCGCAGTCAACCAGGGAAGCTCCTACGGGAGCGCCATCTATCTGGACAAAACCTCCGAACCGGCATTCGCGACATTTCCGGGAGCCTCGGTCAGCTTCAGCGGACTGAGCTGGAAAGGCGAATGGATGCACGCCTACCTGTTCATCGACTACGACGGCGATGGTGATTTCAACTCCGACGTCAATGCCGACGGAAGCTGCTCCGGAGAATTAGTCTGCTACTCCTACTACAACGGAACAAACAGCATCGGAGCGCCGGCCGCAAACAACGGAGGCGTAAAAACGACCGTTATGCCATCGTTCACCCTTCCGGCTGATCTCGCCCCGGGATCCTACAAAGCCCTGATGAAAATCGACTGGAACGACATAACCCCGTGCGGAGCCTCTGACATTGGGCAAAATGGCGGAGCGGCCGTCGAATTCACAATCTCCATCAACGGCATCAACGAACGCACCGTAACCGTAGCCAGCAACGATCCCGCACGCGGAAGCGTTGCCATCGCCGGACATGACTCAAACACCATCACCATTGCCGGTCCCGTAACGCTGGTTGCAACTCCGGTCACAGGCAACTCTTTCATCAACTGGACAAACGCCGCCACCAACGAAACGATTTCCATCGACATGGAAACCATTATCAACGGCAACGACGACATCAGCGTCATCGGCAACTTCGGCGACTTAGCCTACCCAGCGATGAAACGCACCTTCACCAACAACTCCGGCCAGCAGAACCGCTACCTCAAACGCGTCACAACGCAGGGCACGGAAACCCCCGAAGTCTTCAGCGCGACAACATCATCCCAGCTGCCCTACACCGCCTTCACGGCATCAGCCGGCACCTACGTCACCGACGGAGCGACAATCGACAAGACAGCCACTCCCATTGTCGTCGAACACGGCCTGACATCATTCGAAATGACCTATTACGGATGGAATGACGCAATCAACGGCAACAGCGCCGAACTCGGATGGACACAGGAAGCATACTTCGTCGACTGGAACGGCGACGGGCGATTCTCTGCTGCCAACGAAATTTCAGCCAAAGGATGGTCGACAATGCCAAACAACGACATCTACACCGGCTTCACCCGTCAGGTTACAATCCCTGCCGGACAGGCTCCGGGCAACTACAGAATGCGCGTCGTATTCTTCGAACCGGCGTCTGCAGCCGAACAGTGGCACACTACGCTATTCTCCACTCTCAACAACCAGATCCGCAACGGGATCAGCTATGACTTCACCGTGACCATCGCCGAACCGAAAGCCATGGAAATCACCGGCAGCAGCGTGACTCCGCGAAACGGACGGATGGACCTCGAAAGCACCGACGTCATCCTGACAACGCTCAACGTGACAACCTCCGGATCTCTCAGCCCAGTAGTTCTTAAAAACATATCGCTCGACTACACCGGCACATCCACTGCCGACATCTCCAACCTCCGATGGATCTATTCCGCTTCCGGAACTCTTGGCAACGACGTAATCGCGTCTGCCGGCAACGCTTCCGCAACAATGGAATTCTCCACCGACAAACCCCTTTCGCCAGGCAACAACTACTTCATGCTCGTTGCCGACGCAAGCAATTCGGCCACTCTCGGAAACTCCGTTTCTGTCCGGATCAACAGTGCGGAATTCGACAACGGCAACCTGACATTTGACGGAGAGCAGAACGGCGCCTACACAATCGTCGACGACCCCGACTACACTCGCGGAAACGCCCTCTGGTTCGACACCGCAAACTCCTCGACATCCGGCGTCGCAATCTGGAACACCAACGACTTCTCCTCGACCGACACTAACCCCGACCAGCTGTGGGAACGCAAATCATTCCCCATCGGCAACGGCTCTTTCGGCGGAAACATCCTCGGTTCGGTCAACCGCGAACGCGTTGTCCTCAACGAGAAAACCCTCTGGAAAGGTGGCCCCGGCACTGGCGCATCGACCTACTGGGACATGAACCGCACCGTTTCCGATGCAACGCTGTCGCAGATCCGCACATACCTCGAAAACGGACAGAACTCTCTCGCAAACAGCCTCGTTGTCAGCAACTACTCCGGCAAGATCAACTATGACCGCAACCGTTTCGGAGTATTCACGACAATGGGTGAAGCCTACGTTTCGACAGGCATTGCCGACAACTCCGTCAGCGACTACCGACGGATCATCAACATCGACAAATCCCTGGCCGTTGTCCAGTTCTCCGCCAACAACGTAAACTACCGCCGCAAATATTTCTGTTCATATCCTGACAATGTTATGGTCTGGAACTACACCTCCGACGGCGGCGATCAGAACCTGACATTCTCATTCAACTCTCCCCAGAACGTGACTTCTGTCGAAGCCGTCGAAGGAGGACTCCTCTACAAAGGCAAGCTCTCTAACAACAGCATGCAGTGGGCAATGCGCGTCTACGTCCGCGCCAACGGAGGCGGAACCGTGACTCCCGACGCCTCGGCCAGAACAATCACCGTTTCCTCTGCATCCGATGTCGACTTCATCCTCGCTGCCGACACGGACTATAAGATGAACTTCAACCCCTCGACAACCGACGCTGCAGCTTTCGTCGGAGAAAACCCCGTCGAAAACATCAACGACTGGATCTCCGCTGCCACAAAAAGAAGCTATGACGAGCTCTACGAACGCCACTTCGAAGACTACTCTGCTCTCTACGGACGCACTTCGATCTCGATCAACCCGAACGAAAAATTCGAAAACCTGCCGACTCCGACACGCCTGGCCAACTACCGCAAAGGCACGCTCGACCACGAACTCGAACAGATGTACTTCCAATACGGACGCTACCTCCTCATCTCAAGTTCAAGAGCCGGAAACATGCCCGCAAACCTTCAGGGCATGTGGCACAACAACACCGACGGTCCCTGGAGAGTCGACTACCACAACAACATCAACCTCCAGATGAACTACTGGCCAGCTACGAACACAAACCTGCTCGAATGCTTCACACCATTGATCGACTACGTCCGCGGGCTCGTCGAACCCGGAAAGCGCACCGCCACCGCCTACTACGGTGCCCGTGGCTGGACGGCCGAAGTCTCGACAAACATCTTCGGTTTCACCGCACCGCTCAACTCTTCCGACATGAGCTGGAACTACAACCCGACAGCCGGGCCTTGGCTTGCTTCTCAGCTCTGGGAATACTACGACTACACCCGCGACAAGGAATGGCTCCGCGAAACCGGCTATGACATCATAAAGGAAAGCGCCAACTTCTGCTCCGACCTACTCTACAGAACAAACGGAACCTACACATCCGCGCCATCCTACTCCCCCGAACACGGAACCGCCGACCTTGGCGCCACATATGCGAACGCCGTGACACGCGAAGTCCTTTCTGCCGCCATCAAGGCTGCCGAAATCCTGAATGTCGACAAAGAATCCGCCGCCGAATGGAAAGAAAAACTCGACAACATGTATCCCTACCAGATCGGCCGCTACGGACAGCTCCAGGAATGGTACAACGACATTGACGCCTACGGCGACACCCACCGCCACACCAACCATCTCTTCGGACTCCACCCCGGAACTACCATCAACCCGATCGAACAGCCCGAACTCGCCGACGCCTGCAAAGAAACCCTTCGACAGCGTGGCGACGCTGCGACAGGATGGAGCATGGGATGGAAACTCAACCACTGGGCACGACTCCTTGACGGAGACCACGCCTACACGCTCTTCCAGAACCTCCTCAAAGAAGGAACGGCCGACAACATGTGGGACCTCCATCCGCCGTTCCAGATCGACGGAAACTTCGGAGGAACAGCCGGTGTCGCCGAACTCTTCCTCCAGAGCCACACAGGCAAACTCCATCTGCTCCCCGCTCTCCCCTCTGAATGGACCGATGGAAACGTAGCCGGACTCCTTGCCAGAGGAAACTTCGAAGTCGATATCCGCTACAACAAAAACAAACTCGACTTCGCTGTCATCCGCTCCAACGCCGGTGAACCCTGCACAGTCTACTACGACGGAAAAGAAGTCTCATTCGACACCGAAACCGGCAGCGAATACGTTGTCCGCTACGACGCCGATGCCGACCGGCTGCAGCTCGACAACACTGGGGCCATCGGCTCTGTCACTGACGGAAACGATGATGACGACGCTATCGAAATCACCTCCGGACGTAACGCCAGAAACCTTCATGTGACCCTTCGAAGCAAAGGCCTCGGTGCAATCGCCGTCAGCGCATACACCATCACCGGACAGCTCATAAAGACTGTAAGCATCAACAAGACTGACACTACCGTCGAATTCCCCTTCAGCTGCAACGCCGTTCCCGGCTGCTACATCCTGAAGGCCGAAGGTCCCGCGACATCCCTCGCAGGAAAATTCATCATCCGATAGACCGCATCATCCGGTAGCCTGAAATCAAGCGGAGCGTCAGAAATCACGATTTCTGACGCTCCGCTCCTTATATATAATACGTTTATATCATACGCTCGCTGGATTCAGCCTATCTCAAGCGCCTCGGGCAGCTCCGGCGGACGGCTGGAAATAATTCGCCACGCCCGCGGATAGAGATTATTCGCACGACTTCCCAGATTCTTAGCAAACCCCAACGGATTGCCACCGTAGGTCAGCAGGACGATTCCGCGCGGCGACCCCGCAGGCAAAACAATCGCCTCACAGCGGAGATAGTCGATCGCTGTCGCGCGGTCAACCTCGACCTCACTGAACGCACTTCTGTTCAGAGCGCGGCTCATCGCAAGTTCCTGCGACGGAACGACATCACGCCCTTTAATGACACCGAGTTCGAGAGCCGGCACAAATGCGCCCCCGACACGGAAAACGGCTACAACACGGTCACCGTCGACTTTAATATCGGCCGGCCACTCCTTGCGGAGCCAGCCGGCAACCTCGCTCGGAACCGACGCCGTCCGGTCGCCCTTATTTGACTTGCGGCGATCCTTATCCTTCCGTCTGGCCGCAACCGGTGCCCCTGCAGACATCAGCCCGTCATCAGGCTTGCGCACAACAGCCATAAAAAGCCCCTCGCCCTCGATGAGTCCCGGAATAAACCGGCACGCCGGCATTGTTCCTGTCAGAGCAGGAGCGATCCCCCACGCCTCATCAACAGGAATAGCCACCGGCTCGGCACCGTATTCCTCAGCAAGCCAGCCAAGCGTCGACTCATCTTCTGTCGTATTGAATGTGCAGGTACTGTAGACAAGGTATCCCCCCGGACGAAGTGCGCCCCACAGATTGCCGAGAATCTCATGCTGCAGACGGCTGCACTGTTCGACAAGACCATCGCTCCACTGACCGACGGCATCCTCATCCTTCCTCATCATCCCCTCGCCAGAACAGGGCACATCCGCCACAACAATGTCGAACACACCCTCCATCTGAGAGAACCGCGACGTATCGCCCTGAGTGACCACGACATAGGGATAGCCCCATTTGGCCAGATTCTCACGGAGCACAGCAGCCCGCTTGGCTACAAACTCATTGGCCACGACCACACATCCCTCGGGAAGAGCGTCGATGACAGCCGTAGTCTTTCCGCCCGGAGCCGCGCACGCATCCAGAACCGTCAGCGGCCCTGCGGCATTGCGCGTCAGTTCGCCGACAACATGGCCGACAAACATCGACGACGCATCCTGCACATAGTAAAGGCCCTGATGCAACGCCGGATCAAACGTAAAAGCCGGACGCTCCGAAAGATGGAATCCGGCATCGTTCCACCCGACACGACGTCCGCCGGCGACACTCTTTCCCGCGCCGGTCTTCCCGCCGTTGAGCCTGACTGCGACCGACGGTTCGCCGCCGAGCGCGTCAATAAGAGTTGCAAGCCAGGGAGGTGGCCCGCAACTCTTCATTCGGTTTATGAAACCCTCCGGAACTGCCATCAGATCGACAGACGGCGCAGTGTGTCAAGAAGGCCCTGATTGATAGGCTTGTCGTTTTTGATCGCTCTCGTAAACGGAACGTAGACAATCGTATCATTCTGAATTCCGATCATGACGTTGCGCTGATCGTCAAGAAGAGCGTCGATAGCGGCCGCCCCCATGCGCGAGGCAAGGATTCGGTCATAGGCTGTCGGCGAGCCGCCTCGCTGCAGGTGGCCCAGAATCGAGACACGCACATCATAGCCCGGATACTCATTCTTAACACGCTCTGCCATACCCATCGCACCACCGGTCACAGGGCTTTCGGCCACAAGTACGATCGAAGAGTTCTTCGATTTGCGGAATCCGTTCTGGATCAGTTCTGCCAACTGGTCGACCTGCGTCGAGATCTCCGGAATAATCGCTGCCTCAGCTCCGGAAGCGATAGCCCCGTTAAGCGCAAGGAATCCCGCATCGCGGCCCATCACCTCGATAAAGAACAGACGTTCGTGTGAGGTGGCCGTGTCTCGGATCTTGTCGACACACTCCATGATCGTATTGAGCGCCGTGTCATAGCCGATTGTCGAATCAGTGCCGTAGAGGTCGTTGTCAATTGTGCCCGGCAGACCGATAATCGGGAAATTAAACTCCTTGGCAAATATGCGCGCACCTGTCAGCGAACCGTCTCCGCCGATGACGACGAGCGCGTCGATCTCATGACGGCGGATATTGTCATAGGCAAGCTGGCGACCTTCTGGAGTCTGGAATTCCGGACAGCGCGCTGTCTTAAGAATCGTACCGCCCATCTGAATGATGTTCGACACATTCTGGGTCTTGAACTCGACGATTTCATCGGAAATCAGACCACGGTAACCGCGGTAAATACCTTTTACCCGGAATCCACTGTAGATTGCCGATCTGGTCACTGCGCGGATTGCCGCATTCATGCCGGGTGCGTCACCTCCGGAGGTCAGGATGCCTATACATTTGATTTCTGACATGATGAGTTTTTTATTTTTGGTTGATTATTCAGTTATTCAGTTATCAGTTACTTACGTTTTTGCAAATATACAGATTATTTTCGGAGTGGCCGAGTTTTTATCGTTTTTTATCACTCGCCGATCAGTGTCGCCGACGTCGAGCTGACAATCTTGATTCTGACTGTCTCTCCGACCTTGTAGCCGCGCCGAGGGACAACGACTGTCATGTTCTGAGGCGTCCGGCCGACCATCTGGTCCTTAGACCGCTTGGCGACACCCTCGAGAAGAACCTCGACCTCCTTGCCCACCATCCGGCGGTGAGACTCCGTCGAAAGCTCATTCTGAAGAGCTATCATTCTGTTCAGGCGGTCGATCTTAACCTCCTCCGCGACATTGTCCGGCATGATCTTCGAGGCGACTGTCCCCGGACGCTCGGAATACTTGAACATAAACGCCGAGTCAAAACCGACCTCGCGCATCAGGCTGAGAGTCTCCTGAAAATCCTCCTCGGTTTCGCCGTGGAATCCGGTGAACATATCCGTTGACACTGCACAATCGGGAATAATGCGCCGGATCGCAGCGATCCGGTCGAGATACCACTCGCGCGTATAGTGGCGGTTCATAGCCTTCAACACCTTATTGCTTCCGCTCTGAACCGGCAGATGGATATGATTGCATATGTTCGGATAGCGGGCGATAGTCTCCAGAATCTCGTCTGACATATCCTTCGGATGCGACGTCGTGAACCTCACCCTCATCTCCGGAGCCGCCTCGGCAACCGCAGCAAGCAGACGCGCGAACGAAACCGGTTCATCACCCTCACTGCCCGTATAATTATAGGAATTGACATTCTGACCCAAAAGCGTCACCTCCCGGTAGCCCTTCGAGCAAAGGTCCTCCAGCTCGGCGAGAATCGACGGAAGCTCGCGGGAACGTTCACGCCCGCGCGTATAAGGCACGATGCAGTACGAGCAGAAATTATTGCAGCCGCGCATGATCGAGATGAAGCCGCTGACAAGATTTCCCGGCAATCTGACCGGAATAACCTCGCGATAGGTCTCCGTCGTGCTCAGTTCGACATTGATCGCCTTTTCGCCCGCCTCGACCGACGCAAAAAGCGAAGGTAGATCGAGATAGCTGTCAGGGCCCGCGACAAGATCGACACCGCGGTTCTCGATCAGATCATCCTTGACACGCTCGGCCATGCAGCCGATCACACCGATAATCAGGCCGCGGGCGACGCGTTTGCGACGCAACGACCCGAGAAACTGCAGGCGCGAAAGAATCTTCTGTTCGGCATTGTCGCGGATCGAGCAGGTATTGAGCAAAACGGCGTCCGCCTCCTCTATGTTTTCAGTCAGTTCATAGCCCGACATCTTCATGATCGCGACAACGACCTCAGTATCGGCCACATTCATCTGACACCCGTATGTTTCCATATAAAGACGCTTGCTTGAAGCGCTTTCTCCGGGTGAAATATTATTATTCAAGTCCAAAACTATTGTATATTGTTAGATAATTCTCTATTTTTGCACAAATTTACGAATTTTCCGCAATAGAGTGTGGTCCGATCCGAATGAATTTTAGGATTACCCTCTTTTTCAGATCTGACGGCTCTCGCGACCGCCCGCTCACCCACGGGATCCCTCCCTTGGCAGCCCTCCGCTCGATTGCTTAAATCATTATTAAATTAGTATTTTTAGAATATAGCAATGGCTTTCCCTATTATCACACCGAAAGAAGCTGCCGCCATGATCAACAACGGCGACGTGCTCGGCCTGTCGGGCTTCACTGCTGCCGGCTCGCCGAAGGTTGTCACTGAGGCCCTCGCCGAACGCGCTGAAAAAGAACACGCTGAAGGACGCCCGTTCAAAGTCGACCTCTTCACCGGAGCTTCGACAAACCGCTGGGCCGACGGTGCGCTCGCTAAAGCAAACGCCATCGGCCGACGCTCCCCCTACCAGAACACCCCCGACCTGCGTCAGCGCATCAACAGCCATGACGCACACTATTTCGACCTACACCTCTCTGAACTCTCTCAGAAATTCCGCTATGGCTTCTACGGCCGGCTCGACTGGGCCATCGTCGAAGTTGCCGAAGTGTTCGACAACGGCGAAGTCGTTCTCGGAATTGGCGCCGGCAACGTCCCGACCTACGTCAAATATGCCAAACATGTCATCCTCGAGCTCAACTCGAAACTTCCACGTGACCTCTACGGCCTCCACGACATCTACATGCCCCTCGATCCTCCCAACCGCCGGGAGATACCAATCTTCAAGCCCAGCGACCGTATCGGAAGCCCCGTCGTGAAGATCGATCCTGAAAAAATCGTCGGCGTAGTCCACAGCGACCACTACGACGGAATCAAAGGATTCTCCGAACTCGACGACAACACCCTCCAGATCGGAGCAAACGTCTGCAACTTCCTCATCGGCGAAATCAAAGCCGGACGCATCCCGAAGACATTCCTCCCCCTCCAGTCTGGAGTCGGCAACGTCGCCAACGCCGTCCTCTACGGACTCGCAGCCTCAAAAGACATCCCTCGCTTCGAAATGTACACCGAAGTTATCCAGGACGCCGTAATCGAGCTGATGAAAATGGACCGTTGCAAATTCGGCTCGACATGCGCCCTGACGATCTCCGACAAAGCCGAGCGCGAGATCATGAGCAACCTCGACTTCTTCCGCGACAAGATCGTGATCCGGCCCGCTGAAATATCCAACAGCCCGGAAGTTATCCGCCGACTCGGAGTCATCGCGATGAACACCGCCCTCGAAGCAGACATCTTCGGATGCATCAACTCAACCCATGTGCTCGGCACCCGAATGATGAACGGCATCGGAGGCTCAGGCGACTTCACCCGCAACGGCTACATCTCGATCTTTTCATGTCCCTCTGTCACAAAAGGCGGCATGATCTCCAACATCGTTCCGATGTGTTCCCACATCGACCACACCGAGCACTCCGTCGACGTAATCATCACTGACCAGGGCATCGCCGACCTCCGCGGACTCGACGCCGTCCAGCGCGCCGAAGCAATCATAAACAACTGCGCACACCCGATGTACCGTCCTCTCCTTCAGGACTACCTGCGACTCAACAAAAACGGAAACATCCCCCACTCGCTCGAAGCTTCTCTCGCCTTCCACACCGCCTTCAAGGCAACAGGCGACATGCGCAACGTCGACTGGGCCAAATACGGATTCTGATCCCGTCAATCATAAACGCTGACAGGCGACCGCCTCAAAACCTGAGGCAGTCGCCTGTCAGCGTTAACACCCCCCCAAAATGAGATTCTTCAATTATTTTCACTCATTTTTTGGAAAATTGTTTGAAAAATTAAAAAAACTCTTTACATTTGCAACCTCTAAGGGACAAAAAGATGGTGAAGGCATTTTGACACCGACAGTATCCGTATCACTGCTCGATCGATTTTCTTCATGGCTATTCGTCTTTTTCAATTACACAATAGTACAATTTCCAGTCATAATCGTCCGACGACCTGATAGTCAAAGACCGAGTTTAAATTCAATAACCCAATAAAAAATTCAAAAATGCGTATGAAAAAAATCTACTCACTTGCACTCGCAACCCTATGCGCACTCAGCGCATCAGCCTTCGGACCGGCCCAGACAATTCTTCCTAAGGTTGCAAAAGATCTGAAGAAAGCCAATCTCGAAAATGCAGAGTCTTTAGAAGAAAGCAAGCTGCTCACTCCCCTTAAAGTCACCGCAGCCGACTATGTCGGAACTTACGACTGGACCTACACCAGCGCATTCGACGGAAAATCCTATACCGGGTCAGTGGTTATCGAACAGGGCGAAGGCTCTGGCTCTTTGAATATCTCGATGACACCTGCCGGCGGAGACAATTTCGTCGTGGCCGGAACCGTCAACTCTCTGACCGGAAAACTGACTATTCCTGAGGCTAAAATCGGAACAAGCAACGACACCAAAGAAGACCTCTACTTCTATGGTATAACCCTTTCCGGAGAGACTGCCAACAAAGTAACTATTACCGCAAGCTACGATGAAACCAACAAATCGGTCACCTTTGACAGCAACATCATATTTTTTGTAGCAACTGAAAGCGGTTTGGCAGAACTCAGAGGATATGTCGCCGCAATGCGAAACAGCTTCGTACAGCCTACTTCTTGGGAAACGCTGGGAACAGGCAAATTCAAAGAAACATTCCTCGCGACAATGTACGGCATCCCCGTCTCAAGCTGTCCCGAAGTCGACGTGACCGTGCTCTACAGTCCCGATCAGGATGGAATGTTCCGCATCGTAGATCCGTATGCTGAAGTATTTGACGCAAACTCAACAATCGAAATCGACGCCACCGACCCTGAATATGTCCTCATCCCCCAGCAGTCGATGGGTTTTATTGATGAAACTGACGGCGAAACATTCATCATGAGCAAATCCTATGCCTATGCCTTCCTTATGTCTCCTGCCAAGGATAAAGAAGCATTCCTCAGCGCGTATGGCGCCCAGAACATAACCTACGATAAAGCCAACGGACGCATCAACATGCCGGCAAACTCGTTCTTTGCCCGCTGGCCATTTGCCACAGGCAACGGCCAGAACAACACGACTTCGCCAAACTCGCTCTACAGCAACAACAACAGCAGCGAAAGCTATCTCCAGCTCCCCACCGATATCTCCGCAATCGGCAACATCGCTGCAGATGCTGACATCAACGCCCCCGTTGAATACTTCAACCTTCAGGGCATGAAGATCGAAAACCCCGAAGCAGGACAGATCGTCATCCGCCGTCAGGGTTCAACCGTGACAAAAATGCTTACACGATAATCCCCCACAGTCCCCTTAATAAAAAAGCGTGTCGAATTCCGGTTCGACACGCTTTTTCTATTCGCAGAGTTCTCTTACCTGACGACACGACGGTAATATCTCACACTGTCCATTCCAAGCGACGGATGGAGAATCGCAACATAATCGGCAAGCAGCAGATGCGGACGGAAGGGAAACTCATCATAAAGCGGGCTGACCGACGTGTCGCACACATAGACCCCGCCCGACTCCGCTGCACGGAATCGCCCGTTGAGCGGATTGTTCGACTTAAGCCCACCGAGCGACAGCGCCCCGTAGGAACGGATAAACCAGAAATCAGCATTTTCCGCCTTATCCAGAACCGCCGCCGGATCCAGCTCGATCGACCCCGTCCCTCCGACTTTAGCCCAGGGATAGACACCCCCGGCGTCTGCAATCATCCGCGCCATATAGCTCCCGCCTCCCGGCAGAGCCCACACCCCGTTGACAGGCTGCTCCACAAGCACGACCGGACGCTCCGCTGCGCCCTGAGCAAGCGAAGCCAGACGCTCATATTCAGCGACCGCCATCCCATAGATCGAATCCGCCCGCTCCCGCTCCCCGTAGAGACGCCCGATCAGCCTGATCCACTCGGCGCGACCTAAAGGAGTCGGCTCCATATAGTCGGCCATCTCCACGATCGGAATCGAAAGCGACTCGATTGCACCGTGGCCCGAATTCTGATAAGGCGACGTCAGAATCGCATCAGGTTCGATTTCGACAATCCGCTCCACCGACGGAGACATCGAATTTCCGACATCGGCAATCCGTCCGCTATCGATCAGCCCGCGGATCACCGGATTGGTGAAATACCCCCCGTCGGCAACCGCTGCAATCCGCCCTACCGCTCCGACCGACTCCACTGCGCCCCCGTGGACACCGCTGTACACGAGCGACTTCTCAAGCGGAACCCTGACCACCACCGCATCGCCCCCATCGGCCACCTCTGCCGTCCGGTCAACAAGCAGATAAGTAGCCATCACACGCGTCGTATCCCACGGATCACGCACCGTCGCAACGGAATAACCGTCGAAATCAACAAGAGTCAGCAACTCCGCGCGGGAAGTGACCGTGTCGCCACCCTCGCTAATCGAGCGGCCCGACGAATTGCCGGCACATGACACACCGGCCAGACAAGCCAGCCCGAAGAGCATGGCTGAGAAAAAGGGAAATTTCATAACAAAGCTAATTTTCGACAAAAGTAGCGATTTTATAGGATTTTGAGGCAGTTTTTTGTAATTTTGCACCCTGCTAAACCCTCCCGGAATGAGAAGAATCGACCGCGAAACAGTCCAGAAAATCCTTGACACCGCCGACATCGTCGACGTGGTCAGCGACTTCGTTTCGCTCAAGCGACGCGGAGCCAACTACATCGGACTCTGCCCATTCCACAACGAACGAACTCCCTCATTCTCCGTTTCGCGAAGCAAAGGGATCTGCAAATGTTTCAGCTGCGGAAAAGGAGGAAGCGCGGTCGGATTCCTGATGGAACTCGAGCAGCTCAGCTACAACGAAGCCCTCCGGTATCTCGCCAAGAAATACGGAATCGAGATCAAAGACCACGAAGTCAGCGAACAGGAACGCGAACGCGAGAGCGAGCGCGAAAGCATGTTGGCCGTCAACGAATTCGCAATGAAATATTTCGAAGAGACCCTGACCGAATCCGACGACGGACGAGACATCGGGCTCGCCTATTTCCGCGAACGGGGCATCTCGGACCCTATGATCCGCCGATTCCACCTCGGCTACAGCCACGATCGCCGCGACGACCTGTTCAGATCCGCTCTCAAAGCCGGATTCAGCGAAAAATTCCTCTTCGACACCGGACTCTGCTACCGCACCGAACGCGGATCCGTCAACGACCGGTTCCGCTCACGCGTAATCTACCCCGTATTCACTGTCTCGGGTAAAGTAATCGCCTTCGGCGGACGAACTCTGCGCAAAGACAAAGACGTCGCAAAATACGTCAACTCTCCCGAATCCGTAATCTACCGCAAAAGCCACGAACTCTACGGACTCTATCAGGCAAAACAGGCAATCGTCCGCAAAGACAAATGCATCCTCGTCGAAGGCTACATGGACGTCATCTCGATGCATCAGAGCGGTGTCGAAAACGTCGTGGCTTCATCCGGAACCTCTCTGACAGAAGGACAGATCCGCCTCATCCACCGGTTCACCGAAAACGTGACCGTAATCTACGACAGCGACCCGGCAGGCATCAAAGCATCGCTCCGCGGCATAGACCTCCTCCTCGCCGAAGGGCTAAACGTCAAAGTCCTGTCCCTGCCCGACGGCGACGACCCAGACTCGTTCGCCCAGACCCACACATCCCAGCAAGTCGAAGACTACCTCTCCCAAAACGAAGAGGACTTCATATCATTCAAGACCCGCATCCTGATGGACGGAGCCGGAGCTGACCCGATCGCCCGATCGAAAGCGATCCAGAGCATCGTCCGCTCGATCGCCATAATCCCCGACCAGATAACACAGACCGTCTACATCGGCAACTGCTCCCGCAGTCTCTCGATCGACGAGAAAGTGCTACGTCTGCAGATCGCGAAATACTCCGCCGAACACGCCGAACAGCAGGCCCGAGAAGCCCAGCGCGAACGCAACCGCGCCGCTGCCGGACTCCCCCCGGACCCCGCCGACGACACCTCGACAGTCCTTTCTCCCGAAATCCCGGCCGAAGAACCGCGACAGATCTCCCCAACAGCCGCCGACCAACGTCGCAACAGCTTCCTCGCCCCCTACGAACGCGAACTCGTGGCCTACGCCGTCCGCTTCGGCATGTGCTATCTCTGCGACATCACAGAAGGCGACGACGGAAACGTTCGCCCTCTCAACGTCCTCGACTACATCGGACAGGAACTGCTAATGGACGAAATCTCCTTCACCGACCCGCTGATGCAACTGACCTACGACTACTGCATCCGGGCAAGCCGCGACTGGCCCGAAGCTCTTCAGGCAGAGACACAGCGACTCGACGCCTTACGCACAGCCAACATATCAGGCGGAGTCGAACAAATACGGATGACGGCCGACGACCTCGACTCGATCAGCCGGCTCGAACGAGAGCTGACCGACCGCGAAAACGCAGCATTCGATGCCGCAATCGACAGCTACACGGTCGGATTTCTTCGCCGGCGTCTCCTCTCCTCCGACAACGACTCCGTGCGACACACTGCGACAGACATGGTGACCTCCCGCCACTCCCTCAGCAAAATCCACACCAAATACGCCAAAATCGCAACCGACCGCGACCGGCTCTTCGAGCTTGTTCCCCTTGCCGTCTACAATCTCAAATGCGCCCTCATCGAAGCCGAGATCGCAAAAACCAACGGCGAGATAAAAGCGACCTACGCCTCCGCGCCCGGCGACCGACAGCGGCTGCGCCAGCTGATGGAGCGCAACCTCGAGCTCAACAACCTCAAAAAACAGCTGTCAGTCTACCTCGGCGAACGGATCCTCACGCCCCGCCGCCGCTGACCACCGTCATCCCCCTCACAACGCACACATCCGAAAAAAAAACGCAGACAGTGTCTCACGACAATGTCTGCGTATAACATGTTGTAAAGTGTATACAGGGATGTTTAAATAAGACTTTTGGGGAATTTATCGTTTTGTGTTTCTTTGTTTGCATTGCAAAGTTACCGATTTTTTACTTTCAAAGCAAAAGCAAAACGAAATAATTTCTATTCTGAAACGAAAAAATCGACAAACGGGGCATTCTTAAGCCTAAACTCCCGTTTTTTCTCTTTTAGTTCTCTTTTATTTTTCGTTCAATTTGCCTCAGTTATGCTCCCCGGAGATCGACTGCATCTCGACAAGACGGCTGTAGACCCCATTCTGAGCCAATAGTTCGTCATGGGTTCCACGTTCGACAATGCGGCCCTGACTCAGAACACAGATCTGCGTCGCATTGCGGATTGTCGACAGACGGTGGGCGATCACAAGCGTCGTCCGGTCCCTCATCAGACGCTCCAGGGCCTGCTGCACCAGAAGCTCGCTTTCCGAATCCAGAGCCGACGTTGCCTCATCGAGAATCAGAATCGGAGGATTCTTCAGAATCGCACGCGCAATCGAGATCCGCTGACGCTGTCCGCCCGACAGACGGCAGCCACGGTCACCGATATTCGTGTCGTAGCCATTCTCGCTCTCCATGATGAAATCGTGAGCGTTCGCGATGCGCGCAGCATTCTCCACCTCCTCGCGCGTTGCGTCCTTGACGCCGAAAGCGATATTGTTATAGAACGTATCGTTGAACAGGATAGCCTCC
Source organism: uncultured Muribaculaceae bacterium (assembly GCA_910586475.1). GTDB lineage: Bacteria > Bacteroidota > Bacteroidia > Bacteroidales > Muribaculaceae > Paramuribaculum. The sequence continues at coordinate 28,884 of CAJUHM010000028.1, forward strand.
TGATTGACATTTCCCATAAGCGACCTCAGATCACGAACCCTCATCGAACGGATATCGATCCCGTCGACCATGATCGCACCCGAATCAACATCATAGAAACGGGGGAGAAGATCCGCAAGCGTCGACTTCCCGCTGCCGCTCTGACCGACAAGCGCAACAGTCTCGCCCGGGCCGATCCTGAACGAAACATCCTTTGCGACCGCGACATCCTTATCATAGCCGAAATCGACATTCCTGAACTCGACCTCCCCCTTCAGACGGCTGATCTCACGCGGAGTCTCCGGATCCCGGATAGGATTCTCCGCCTCAAGAATCTTGTCGACACGCTCAAGCGACGCCATACCCTTCTGAATCGTATAGACTGCGCGCGAAAGATCCTTCGCCGGATTGATGATCGAATAGAATATCACCATATAATAAATGAACGACGCCGCATTGATCGACGAATGGCCCGAAATTATCAGCGTCCCACCGAACCACAGGACGATCGCAATCGTCAGCGTTCCAAGAAACTCGCTCATCGGATGTGCCAGACTCTGACGGCGCGCCACTCGGTTCGAAAGCGTATAGAAATGCTGCGTCTCCCGGTGGAAACGTCTCTTGACCTTCCCCTCGGCATTGAATGCCTTGATAATGCGCAGTCCTCCGAGCGTCTCCTCGATATTGCTCATCAAAACTCCCCACTGATTCTGTAGCTCGAGCGACTTTCGTTTGAGCATACGCCCGACCCGCCCCATGCAGACTCCCGCAAGAGGTAGCAGAATCAGAACGAAAACCGTCAGCTGCCAGGAAATTGCAATCATCGTCACAAGACAGACAAGAATCGTCACAGGATCCTTGAAAAGCATGTCGAGCGACGACATGACCGACGTCTCAAGCTCCGTCACATCACCGCTCATGCGCGCCATGACATCACCCTTACGCTCATTCGAGAAAAAACCGATCGGCAGAGACGTGATCTTATCGTAAAGACTGTTGCGCAGGTCGCGCACAATGCCCGAACGAAGCGGGATAATGAAATAACTGCTCAGAAACGCCGCACCCGTCTTAAGACCCGTCATGACGACAAGCGCAACCCCGAGAAGCGCCAGCGTGACCGATTGGCCCCACGTCCCGATAGCCTCCTGCGTATAATAATAGAAATTGTTGATCGCCACATCCTTCAACGATCCCTCTGACATTGTCATATAGCTGAAGCTTCCCTCGTTGATCTGAAAAAGCATTTCGAGAATCGGGATGATCAGCGCAAACGAAAAAAGAGTCAGCAATGCCGACAAAACATTAAAAACGAGGCTGAGGACGAGATATTTCTTATAGGGAGGAACAAACCTCCGCAACATTGCAAAGAATTGATTCATGGATGCAAAATTAATAAAAACGCCCAACATGGCCCAATAAGCAGCCGACTAATGAGTTTTTTCGGATAAAATTTAGTAACTTCGCTTCTGAATCATAACCCCGGAATTCCACGCCATATGCACTATTTCCTATCTGCCGGAGAAGCATCCGGCGATCTCCACGCCGCATCGCTCATGGAAGCGTTGCGACAGACTGACCCGGACGCCCGGTTCACGTTTCTTGGCGGCGATCTGATGGCTGCCGCCGCGGGGAAAAAACCGGTCATCGACTATCGCCGCATGGCGTTCATGGGATTCAGCGAGGTCCTGCGCAACCTGCGCACTATTGCCGGAAACTTCTCCACAGCCCGCAACGCATTGCGTTCATCCGGAGCAGACGCCCTGATTCTCGTCGACTATCCGAGTTTCAACCTTAAACTCGCACGTTTCGCAAAAAAGAAACTCGGCATTCCAGTGTTCTATTTCATTGCCCCGAAAGTATGGGCATGGAAAGAATGGCGCGTCCGCGACATACGTCGCTACGTTGACCGCGTTCTGTCGATTCTACCTTTCGAGACCCGCTTTTTCGCTCAGCATGGAATCGATGCTGTTTATATCGGAAACCCTTCGCGTGAAGAGGTCGATGACCGTCTGGCCGCAGCAGGAAACATCGAATGTTTCCTGAACGCTCACAATCTCCCGTCCGGACGTCCCATGCTTGCGCTCGTGCCCGGAAGCCGGATCGGCGAGATACGCAACAATCTTCCCGTAATGGACGCGGTTGCAAAGAAATATTCAAATCTTTTCCAACCAGTAATTGCGGCTGCACCGGGAATCGATCCGCAACTTTACGATTCATTCTCATCTTTTCCGCGTGTCAATAACGACACATTCCGGCTCATGCACTTCTCCGACGCGGCGCTCGTCACCTCTGGCACCGCAACCCTCGAAGCTGCTCTTGCAGCGACTCCGCAGGTGGTCTGCTACCGTTCCAACGGCTCCCGGCTTGCCTACAACATCATGCGTCGCATACTGAAAATTCCATTCGTCTCGCTCCCCAACCTTATTGCCGGGCGCGAGATAATTCCCGAAAAGCTCCTCCATGATTGCAATCCGGAATCTGTCGGAAAGCGTCTTGACGAAATTCTGCCCGGACGCGAAGGACGCCGGAAGCAAACCGACGGATATGCCGAAATGCGACAGCGACTCGGCGACACTCCTGCCTCACATTCCGCCGCTCAAATCATAACCGAAACACTCCGCAATAAAAAATGAATCTGCTTGAATTCAACGACAATCCGCGGCTACGCCGCGCGATTGCCCAAATTGAGAACCCGAAAAAAATCAAAGTTCTTTTCGTCTGCCTCGGCAATATCTGCCGCAGCCCGGCCGCGGAAGGTCTCATGCGCCAGTCTGTCATTGAAAACGGCTCGGAAGGCCGATGGGAAATAGACTCCGCCGGTACCGGCAACTACCATATCGGCCAGCTGCCCGATCCGCGCATGAGAGCCCACGCCCGCCGACGCGGTCTCGAACTCGACCACCACTGCCGCCAGGTCTCAGAAAGCGACTTCGACGACTTCGACCTCATCATCGCTATGGACAGTTCCAACTATGCCAACCTCCGCCGGATCGCTCCGACTCCCGAAGCTCAGGAAAAAATTCTCCAGATGGCCGAATTCTTCGATTCCGTAACCCCATGCGACCATGTTCCGGACCCGTACTACGATGGCGCCGATGGTTTTGAACTCGTCCTCGACCTCCTGACCGCGGCCACACGAAACCTACGCGACACTGTCGAGGCCAACTCTTTGGCATGATATTTGTTAATACCAAAACGCAGAAACAACCTAAAACAATAATAAATTATGGAAAAAATTAAACCCGGAAAATATGTTGAGCTCGGCTACGACCTCTATGAAGTGACTCCCGAGGGCGACACTCTTGTCCATCAGACTTCCGCCGACGACCCCGAACGCATCATCTTTGGCGTAACTCAGGGCGTGATCAAACCCCTCGAACTCGCAATCGACGGTCTCGAAGCCGGCGGCGAATTCGACATTAAAGTCTCTGCCGACGAAGCCTTCGGACCCTACGATCCCGAACAGATCGTAACTCTCCCCAAAGACATCTTCGAAGTCGACGGTAAATTCGACGACAAGGCGATCAAAGCCGGAGCGGTGCTCCCAATGATGACCGCCGACGGATTCCGCATCAACGGTATCGTGAAGGAAGTGACCGACTCCGACGTCAAAATGGACTTCAACCATCCTCTTGCCGGCAAGGACGTTCGATTCAAAGGAAAAATCACACTCGTCCGCGACGCTACTCCCGAAGAACTTCAGCCCGCCCAGGGTTGTGGTTGCGGATGCTCAAGCTGCGGCGACGACTGCGGTTGCGACGGCGCTTCCGACTGCGGTGACTCTGCCTGCGGTTGCGGAAAATAACCCATCCCAACAGATAAAATCAGCACACGGCGCTGTGTCGGAATCCACTATTTCCGACACAGCGCCTGACTTTTTCCTGCCCGACAGCGAGGGTGCCTCCGTAACGGTTCGGATAGCCGAAGCATGTCGGTGAGCCATCATTAAACATCCTCCTCCGCCTTTTCTTGAATTTGACATCCGTTTCCTCTCCCCGCGGTCTTATCTTTGCGGCAATGTTGCTCCAACGCCGCTCATATCAACCCGCTCCGCGCCCGCGCCATCTCTTCCGCCGCGACTATGCCGCCCAGTTCGAACGCTGGGCCGGCTACCGCCTGCACCCCCATGCCCGACGCGCCGTGGCTCACCTCGAGCGGCAGCGCGCCCGCCGTCAGCCCCAGCGCCTCATCCTCTGCAACACACCCTCTTCCATCGACATCCTCCGACAGACCCTCGCCGACTACGTTCTCTGGCGAGCCACAGTCGTCCAGCCCGGCGACCCATTCTGCGTCGTCGGAC
>CAJUHM010000029.1 GCA_910586475.1 uncultured Muribaculaceae bacterium
CGACTGTGGCACGCCAGAGAACATAGTCGGCGAGGGTCTGCCGGATGGTTTCGATTGATGAGGGTGTGTTGCAGAGGATGAGTCGCTGCGGCTGACGGCGTGCGCGCTGCCGCTCGAGATGGGCCACGGCGCGTCGGGCGTGGGGATGCAGGCGATAGCCGACCCAAAGTTCGAACTGGGCGGCGTAGTCGCGCTTAAAAAGGTGGCGCGGGCGGGGCGCTATGAGTGGGCGGCATGGCAACATATCGCCGCAAAGATAGGCAACCATCTCTGCGGATGGTTGCCATATTCAAGAAATGGAGATGAAATGAGAAATGTTAAATGTTGCAATTTGTAATTGTTGTATTTGCCAATTGGAAAGATATTACTACCTTTGTACGGAAATTAAAAAAAAAAAGTGACGGTAACACTATAAATGCGGCAAATTTTTATGAATAATATTAAGAATTTAATTAACCACCCAACGGAATCTTCTGCACAAATAATTAGCAGAAATGAAGTTGAAGTAATCGCTCCCGATGGTGAAGTTTTTACAGTGTATTGTGGGATAGGCTCGCTGTTGGATGCTGAAACTCGCAATACTGAGTTAAAGTGGCTTGAAATACTCTTTGATCAAAAATTCTCATTAGACAAAGAGTATATGATACAAAACATATGGCATGAAATGAATCAATTCGGCCTTGTGAAAGTGCTTGCTATTAGTGCTGGGACGCGCCATTATGATCGAACAAGAATAGGTACACGCATACGAGAGATTCGAGAAGAGAGAGGAATTGATGCTAAAGACCTCGCAAAATTAGCGGGAATCGACGCTGCTAATCTTAGTCGTATAGAGAATGGAAAATATTCGGTGGGATTAGATATTTTATCAAAAATCGCTACTGCTTTGGGTAAAAAAGTAGACTTTATCGACTTGTAAATCTTAATTCTATGGAAAAAGAATTTCGAAGGGAACAACACTACGCTGTTTCCAAGAGCGGCGTGCTGACTCATATAAAAGACGCTCATAACAGTACAGAAGACTACTGCTGTCCTAGTTGTGGTTGTAGGATGCTTAAGAAATGCGGATCGATTCGAACTTGGCATTTTGCCCATGATTGGCGTGATGCTAATGAACTTCAAAAAAAATGTTCATATGAGTCATACTTGCACGAATATGCAAAATTACGGCTAAAGCAATGGTTTGAAGAATCCGATTCTATCATATTTCATTATGTGCAATCGGTTGAATGCAAAAAGTATAAGGACTGTGAGTTTATGAAAGAACCAACTTGCCGGCTAAACATAGAGATGTCATATGATCTAAAGGACGTGTTTAAGAAATGTTCGATAGAAGCACCAGTTACAGAGTCAAATGGGAGTTATCGAGCGGACTTGCTTTTAACTTCAGAAGATGGATCTAAACAGATCTTAATTGAAATAAAAGTATCACATGGATGCACGGAGAAGAAGAAAGATTCCGGCGCACGTATTATTGAATTTGATGTGACTTCGGAAGAGGACGTTGATTATATCATATCTCATGATATCAAAGAATCAGATAAGGTTAGGTATTATGGATTTGACCTCATACGAAATGACGAAAAGGGGCTTATAAAACCTGCGCGAAGACTACGTAAGTTTATTCTTTTTAAAAGTGGAAAAATTTTTTGTGAGAAGACATGTTGTCAGGATGTGGAAAATCATAGGTGTACTTCATTGTTTGAAATTACTACTGTCAACGTTTCAGATGAGGATTGTTGGCGTTTGACTTTGTACGGTTTAATGAAGGCTCGAGAGAGAGGATTTAAATATCCGAGCTGTTTTCTTTGTGATCACTGTTATTATAATGAGGAAAGTGGTAGGAACGAATGCGATATAAATAAAATTAAAATTGAAAGAGGGGCGGATGCTCTAAATTGTGTTTTTTACAGATTTAAACCAAAAGTCTTTGAAAAAATTAGCTACTGGCCAATTGAGTGTTTGGATATATGGAGTCGATCTTGCAAAAATAAATAAGATTTTGTAGAATTTACGGATGCTGTGCTATTTCGCACAATTAAGCAGGGGTTATTTGATGTTTCGGCGGTTGAGTTCGTTCTGATAACGCCGGGCGTTGGCCATGTGGGTGGGGTAGTCGACGGCAAAATTGTGGTAGCCGGAAAAATCTTCTTTGGCGCACATGTAGAGATAATTGTGTTGTGGCGCGTCGAGGACAGCGTCGATGGATTCTTTAGAAGCAATGCGAATCGGTCCGGGGGGCAGTCCGGGGTTGACGTAGGTGTTGTAGGGAGACTGAGTGCGCAGCATTTCGTGGGTTATGCGCCGGATGGAGAAGTCGCCTATGGCAAACTTTACAGTTGGGTCGGCCTGTAGAGGCATGTTTTTTTCAATGCGGTTGAGGTAGAGGCGGGCAACTACGGGACGTTCGTCGGCTTTGGAAGTTTCTTCCTCGACTATGGATGCGACTGTGGCCACTTCAGCGGGAGTCAGATTGAGCGCTTCGGCTTTGTCGAGCCGTTGCCGGTTCCAGAAGCGGGTCCGGTAGGCGTAGAGTTTTCTGACAACTTCAGTGGGTGATGCGCTCCAATAGAATTCGTAGGAGTCGGGGAGAAAGGCTGCGGGAAGTGATGCAGGACCGAATCCCTCGGGCTCGAGCTCTTTTTCGCAGGCAAGGAGAAAGTTGCGGGAGTCGAATTCGAGTTTTTTCGAGATGGCGTCGGCCATTGATTCGAGGGTTCGGACGTTGTTCCATGTCACTCTGACCGGCGACTGGAGTCCACGGGCGATTTTGCGAGCGGACGTCCATGCGGTCTGGCCAGGTTCGATGCGGTAGGCTCCGTGGGATACGGCCGGGTTGGCTCCGAGGAGCGCAAGCAGGGCTACGATCCGCTGGCCTTCGGATCCGGGGAGGCGGAGTCTGATTGAGTCGCACATTGATGCTTCTGAAGCACCGCCTGGGATTCGGACCCAGGCGGCGTCGCCTTCGTGGGGGATGAGGAGGTAGGTTCTGACGGCGATGGCCATCACTGCCAGGAGGAGCAGGATGATCGGACCGATTATGAGAAGCCGTCGGGTGAGAGAGGTCTTTTCGGCGTTTTTCTTTTTAGATTTTTTCTTTGCCATAGAGTGAAGTCGTCCTGACTTATTGAAAAATATTAAAAACATCCATTTTCGGGTGGATTATTTCGCGACGTTTCCGCTATTTCCGGTCTGTTTTCGTCACGGTTGGCAGTCACGATGCCTGCATCGCTCCCTTGAGACAACCCGAAAGCATCCTCAGGATTGCCCGGAAAAGTCAACGATTTAAAAAGTCAAGATGACTTCAGAGTGCAAAATTACAAAAAAAACATGAGCCTGCAATCGTTTTATCTTGTCGGCAGTCTCTGTGTCGGGGAGGGGGCCGATTTTGTGGGGAAACAATATTTTATTACTTTTGTGAAGTCAAACAGAATCCAATAGAAGCAACGCGCATATGAAAATGAAACATTCGTTACTCATGGGCTTTTCGGCAATTGTCTTCGCGGCTTGTTCGGGGGGAAATTCGGAGTCGAAAACAAATTCCGTGGAGGCAATCGATGTCACGCAATTCACGGGACAGAATGCCGTCACGTCATCGTCAACTATCGATTCGATGGCTCTGGAGGCCGATTTCCTGACCCCGGAGCAGGGTGTCGGCGTTCTGGTCGGGCTGAGCGAGATCGTCAGGTCGGAGGAGGCGAAGGGTGGCAAGAAGCTTGAATATATGCGTAAGTTTCTCGATACATACGATATTCTGAGCGGTCGTGGCGATGAGTTCAAGTCGGCGATCGCGAATGCACGCATGTCGACGGGAATCGATCTTCCGGCGATCTGCGAGAAGTATTCGGACGTTTTGTCTGACGAGACGGACGGCGGCGCCGCCGTTGAGGGGGAAGATGAAACGACAAACAGTGTAGCAGCTCCGTCGAAACCGGCAGATGCGTCGGATTCGATTCCGGCGGAAACGTCTGCGGCGGCCGATACGGTCCGATAGCAGACAAATATCGGGGAACGGGGCATAAAACGCAACATCGGCCTGATCCGAAAGGATCAGGCCGATGTTGCGTTTTAGTCGGGGTGAAAGGATTCGAACCTTCGACCCCCTGCTCCCAAAGCAGGTGCGCTAACCGGACTGCGCTACGCCCCGAAAACTTCTGCAAAGTTAGGAAAAATCCTTCAAACTGCAAAATCCAGATTCACTTTCTGATTTCATTCTGATTTCTGAGAGTGGTTTTTTTTGATTGTTTCGGGAGGGATTTGCGGGCATGAATCCATAATTAAATGTAAAAAGGTCGGGCAGATGTGGCGAAAGGGGGGTGTCGGTTTTGAAAATGAGATTAAAATGATTATTTTTGCAGATTGAGTCTGTGATGCATTCCGGAACCGTCGGAAAAGCCTTCGGGAGGTCTGGTCAGATGTGTTGCAGGCTTGAAGAATGTGGAATAAATTCAAACCCCTCATACCTAATACCTTTCATGAGATTTCCAACGAAATTAGCTACGTTTGCCGCTGGCTTTATAGTCGGGTTTCAGGCTTTCGCCGCGGAGGATTACACGGATTATGTGAATCCTTTTGTCGGCACTACCAATTTCGGAACGACAAATCCCGGTGCAGTCACGCCTAACGGCATGATGTCGGTTGTTCCTTTCAATGTCATGGGTTCGGATACGAATGTCTATGACAAGGATGCGCGGTGGTGGTCGACACCGTATGAGTATCACAACAAGTTTTTTACAGGATTTGCGCATGTCGCACTGAGCGGAGTCGGCTGTCCCGAGCTGTCGTCGCTTCTTACGATGGCTACGACTGGCGATCTGGAGCCGGATTACAAGAAGTACGGGTCGGCCTATACTGAAGAGAAGGCCTCGCCGGGCTATTACAGCAACCGTCTGACGAAGTATGACATTCTGACGGAGGCAACTTCAACACCGCGCTCTTCGGCGGAGCGGTTTACGTTTCCGGGCGGCAAGAGCAATATTGTCATCAATCTCGGCGAGGGCCTGACGAATGAGAGCGGCGCGACGGTGCGTCGTGTCAGCGATACGGAGATCGAGGGATCGAAGCTTATGGGTACGTTCTGCTACAATTCGCAGGCAGTTTTTCCGATCTATTTTGTCATGAGAGTCAACAAGAAGGCTTCGTCGTGCGGATTCTGGAAGATGCAGCCGGAGATGAGTGGCGTCGAGGCGGAGTGGACCGTCGATCACGGGACTTACAAAATCTATAAGAAGTACGGACGAGAGATTTCCGGGGATGACATCGGCGCGTGGTGGACATATGACAGTCTGGCTCCTGGCGAACAGGTCGAGGTCAGAGTCGGAGTCTCGTTTGTTTCGTGTGACAATGCGCGGGAGAATCTCGATAAGGAGCAGGCCGATCTGACGTTTGACCAGATCCGCGTGAAGGCTCATGACAAATGGAATTCGGAGCTGGGGCGCATCCGGGTGAGCGGTGGCAGCGAGGTACAGCGCGAGGTTTTCTACACGGCGCTTTATCATGCACTGATTCATCCGAATGTGCTTTCGGACGTCAATGGCCAGTATCCGCTAATGGAGGGCTGGGGAAACGGGAGTGTCAGCTATGATGGCGACCGGTATACGGTTTTTTCGCTCTGGGACACTTACCGCAATGTCCATCAGCTTCTTACGATGGTCTATCCGGAGAAGCAGCTTGACATGGTTCGCTCGATGGTCGATATGTCGAAGGAGTGGGGCTGGCTTCCGAAGTGGGAGCTTTATGGCCGCGAGACATTCACGATGGAAGGGGATCCGGCCATTCCAGTAATCGTCGACACGTGGCGCAAGGGTCTTCGTGATTTCGATATGGACGCGGCTTATTCGGCGATGGTCAAGTCGGCGACGACGCCCGGCGACAAAAATCCTATGCGACCTGACATAGATCCATATATCGAGCTGGGCTATGTGCCATTAGGCTGGCATGCGAGGGATCTTTCGGGAGACAATTCGGTCAGTCATGCGCTGGAATATTATGTCGCGGACAATGCACTTTCGTGGCTTGCGGGCGAACGCGGCGACAAGGAGCTGTCGAAGGAGCTTAAGAAGCGTTCGCTGGGCTACCGCAATTACTATTCGAAGGAGAGCGGCACGCTTCGCCCGATCACGATGGAGGGAAAGTTCCTGACACCGTTCAATCCGCGTCAGGGTGAGAATTTCGAGCCTGTTCCCGGTTTCCACGAGGGCTCGGCATGGAATTATACATTCTTTGTGCCTCACGATGTCGAGGGTCTTGCGAAGCTCATGGGTGGCAGCAAGAAATTTGTCAACAAGCTCCAGACGGTTATGGATTCGTCCTACTATGATCCGGCGAATGAGCCAGATATCGCATATCCGTATCTGTTCAGCCGGTTTGCCGGCGAGGAGTGGCGCACTCAGGAACAGGTGAACCGTCTGCTTTCCAAATATTTCACAACCAAGCCAGACGGAATTCCGGGCAATGATGACACCGGCACGATGTCGGCATGGGCGATTTTCTCGATGATGGGATTCTATCCGGATGCACCCGGAGAGCCTTACTATACACTGACGTCGCCGGTTTTCGACCGTGTCGAGATCGATACAGCAGCCGGAGTCCTCACGATCGAGGCACCCCATTCGTCGGCCGACGATATTTATATCAGATCGATGACGCTTGGCGGCAAGCCTCTTAAGAAGTATCGAATCAGCCACGACGAGCTTATGGGTGGCAAAGTTCTAAAATTCAATCTTTCGAAAAATAAAAAGTAACGAGTCATGAAATTTATCAAACTACTTCCGTTTGCAGCGCTGCTGACAGGATCTGCGGCTTTTTCGCAGAGCGATAAGGCTATGCTGACAAACTATGTCGACCAGAACATAGGGACGGGTGGCCACGGTCATGTTTTCATGGGGGCTAATGTGCCGTTCGGTATGGTTCAGCTCGGCCCGACATCGATTCCGCAGTCATGGGACTGGGTTTCGGGTTATCATGTCAGTGATTCGACAGTCATCGGTTTTTCCCATACGCATCTTGAGGGTACCGGAATCGGCGACCTCTTTGACGTCACGGTCATGCCGGTCATGGGAGATGTCACGTATGCCCGCGGCACCGAGGATGATCCGAAGTCGGGTCTGTGGAGCTATGCCGACCGTCAGAAACAGGTTGCCGCTCCGGGTTATTTCTCTGTTCCGCTGACGCGCTACGGGATTCTTGCTGAGCTGACGGCCACCAACCGCGTAGGTGTCCACCGCTATACATTCCCGAAGGGCAAGGATGCGGCTATCGTCATAGATCTTGAAAACGGCGGTTGCTGGGACAAGCCGACCGGAACGATGATGAAGGCAGCCGGCAAGAACCGGGTTGTCGGCTACCGTTATTCCGAGGGATGGGCCAAGAACCAGCGTGTCTTCTTCGTTGCTGAATTCTCGAAGAATTTCAAGTCGTTCGAACTGAAAGGCAAGGATGATATGTACGGGCGTGTCAATTTCGGCAAGACGAAAGATGGCGAGCAGATTCTCGTGAAGGTTGCGATCTCTCCGGTCTCCGTCGAGGGCGCAGAGGCTAACCTTGCGGCGGAAATGCCGGGCTGGGATTTCGATTCGACAGTCGCGGATGCCTCTACGGAATGGAACAAGGAGCTTTCGCGAGTCAAAGTCGAGACAGATGACCAGGATGCCCTGACGAAGTTTTACACAGCTCTCTATCACACGATGATCGTTCCGGCAACGTTTTCGGATGCGGACGGTCACTATCGCGGCGCAGACGATAAGGTCTACCACAATCCGGAAATGACGGCTTATACGACCTATTCGCTGTGGGACACTTATCGCGCGCAGATGCCGCTCATGAGCATTCTTCACCCTGAGCGCAATGCGGACATGATCAACAATATGGTTGCAATCTGCGATGAGCAGGGACGTCTGCCGGTCTGGCATCTATGGGGTAATGAAACAGACTGTATGGTCGGCAATCCGGGCATCATCCCAGTGGCTGACGCAATTGTCAAGAATCAGAAGGGCATTGACCGCGAGAAGGCGTATAAGGCCATTCTGAAGACAGCGGCCGATACGGCCCGCGGCGGTCTGCTTCGTCAGCAGTACGGATTCATTCCTTCGGACAAGATGCTTGAGAGTATCGCGTATGATCTTGAGTATGCGATTGCGGACGGAGCAGTGGCCCGTGCGGCAGAGGCTATGGGCGACACGCTGAATGCGCGAGTCTTTACGGAACGCAGCCATTCGTATCGCAATTATTTTGATCCGACAACAAAATTTGCCCGCGGCAAAATGTCGGACGGTTCGTGGCGTACGCCTTTCGATCCGAATGCGACAACGCACCGCGAGGATGACTACTGCGAGGGCAATGCCTGGCAGTATACGTGGCTTGCGCCGCAGGATCTGGACGGTCTGATCGAGCTTTTCGGCTCGCGTGAGGCAACGGTGGCTAATCTCGATTCGCTGTTTGCGGCATCTTCGGAGCTGACCGGCGACAATGCGTCTCCCGACATCACGGGTCTTATCGGCCAGTATGTCCACGGTAATGAGCCGTCGCACCACATCATCTATTTCTACACGATGCTCGGCGAGCCGGACAAGGCTGCTGACCGTGTGCGTCAGGTGCTTGACGAGATGTACACTGTTGTTCCCGACGGACTTGCCGGAAATGAGGATGCAGGCCAGATGTCGGCATGGTATATTCTTTCGTCGCTCGGATTCTATCCTGTCGAGCCTGCGGGAGCGCGCTACTGGTTCGGATCTCCGATTTTCGACAATGCCGAAATCGCGGTGCCGGGCGGACGTTTTGTTGTCAAAACAAAAAACAATTCGCCTGAAAACAAGTATATCCGTTCGATCACGCTCAATGGCAAGCCATATGACAAGATGTTTATCGACCACGATGACATCATGAAAGGCGGCGAGATCGTGTTTGAAATGGGACCGGCCCGATAAGCGGCTGATCAATATTACCAAAGTGTGATCCATATACTGCCGGGCCCTGCGAAAGCGGGAGCCCGGCAGTTTGCGGAGAAGTGAAAGATATATGGAAAAAGTATGTGGGTAGGTTTTGCTATTGTGTCGGCACTGTGTCTCGGTTTCTATGACATTATGAAGAAACTGTCGGTGCGCGGCAATGATGTGCTTGGCGTGTTGCTTCTGAATACGGTTTTCGAGGCTCTTCTGATGTCGCCGGTGATTGTCGGCGGATTGCTCCACGGGTCTATGGGACTTGACGGGACGGCCGCGGGGCATGGTCTTATTGTTGCGAAGGCTGTTATCGTGCTTCTGTCGTGGCTGCCGGGCTATTTTGCGATCAAGCATCTGCCGCTGACGATTCAGGGGCCGATCAATGCGTCGCGTCCAGTGATGGTGCTTCTCGGGGCAGTGGTGATTTTCGGGGAACGGCTCAACTGGGTCCAGTGGGTCGGGATTCTGCTCGGGTTTGCGTCGCTCTTTTTCATTTCGAGGATCGGGAGCCGCGAGGGATTCTCATTCCGAGGGTCACGGTGGATCATGCTATCGATTGCCGCGGCTGTAATGGGAGCTGTCAGCGCACTCTATGACAAGTATCTGCTGAAGCGGTTCGATCCTCTCGAGGTGCAGGCGTGGTATTCGCTGTATCAGAGTCTGCTGATGGGGTGTGCGATACTGGTTCTGCGCCGTCTTGTCAGGCGCGGAGGCGGTGGCACCCGGTTCAGTTGGCGATGGTCGATTCTTTTCATTCCGCTGTTTCTGACGGCGGCTGACATTGCCTATTTCCATGCTCTTTCGCTTCCGGATTCGATGATCTCGATTGTCTCGATGATCCGTCGCGGAAGTGTGGTCGTGCCGTTTGTCTATGGGGTTGTTGCTCTGCATGAGCGAAATGTCAGGGCAAAGCTTGTAGATCTGACTGTTCTGATGGTTTCGCTTGCGCTGCTTGTGATCGGTTCGACGCTTTAGCGGACGGGGGTGTAAGTCGGTTTCTGCCGAAACCATTTGCGGGGGGAGGATGTTATAGTGACAGAAAACGCATATCCGTCAACGAAATAATTCTGTCATTATGTTTTGTGAAATTATCCCTACACATGCTGTCGCTATGTGGCTACTGGTCCATATTGACCGATTTCTCGACTGGACCGGCCTGGGGCGTGACCGGACGCTCGAGGAGGGGGTCTATATCGCTTTGATCGTCATTGTCGCACTTGCTATCGGTTGGGTCTGCCGCAAAGTCGTGCTCTGGTTCTCACGCCGTCTGGTCAAGTGGCACAAGACTCCTTTTACACAGGATATGCTGAGGTTTCATGTGCTGAGCCGATGCAGCCATGTGATTCCTCCGCTGGTGATCATGGGTCTGATTCCGTTTGCATTCGACCGTCAGTCGGAAGTGCTCCATATGGTGCGGCTTGGTATCGAGATCTATACTGTCATTACCTTCGCACTTGCGTTTATTGTCATCAATACATTTCTGTGGACGCGTTTCAATCAGCGCGAAAATACAAAGAATCTGCCGCTCAAGGGGATTCTTGATGTGTGCAACGGTTTTGTCTGGATGATCGCTGTCATTGTCATCGGGTCGATCCTGCTTGACAAGTCGCCTGTCGCGCTGCTGACGGGTCTTGGCGCATTCGCGACTGTGCTGATGTTGATTTTCAAAGACAGTATTCTCGGTTTTGTCGCCGGAATCCAGCTTTCGCAGAACGATATGCTGAGGGTGGGGGACTGGATTGTTGTTCCGTCGACGATTGCCAACGGAATAGTCGTCGACGTCTCGCTTACGGCTGTGAAGGTCCAGAACTGGGACAATACGATTGTCACGCTGCCTCCGTATACGCTTGTCAGTACGTCGTTTCAGAACTGGCGTGGGATGACGGCTGCGGGATGGCGTCTGATCAGCAAGACGGTCAATGTCGATGTCGATTCGGTTGTGGCTGCCGATGAGGAGATTCTGGCGGCGGCTGCCACGCTGCCGGGGATGTCTGACTATATCCGTGATTTTGAGGCTAACGGTCAGAACTACAATCCGGGTGTGGCTGTTGTCAACGGGTCGACTGAAACGAATCTCGGACTGCTCAGGGCTTACATGTGCTATTATCTGATCCATCATCCTAAGATTGCGACTGACCAGCAGATTCTCGTCAACATAACGGGTCCGAGCAATGAGGGGATGACGCTCCAGATCTATTGCTATACGACACCGGCCTGGACGGCGTATGAGGCTGTCAAGAGCGAGATTTTCGAGCATCTGGCAGTTGTCGCGCCAAAACTCCGCCTTCGGCTTTACAATAGTCCGTCGGGGTTTGACGTTGCCGGACTGCGTGGTGGCTTTATCCCGTCGCAGAGGAGTGGCGGTGTGTGTCCGCCAGTCATTCCGACACCGCCGCAGCCGCAGCAGTCTGCTGCTTCAAAGTAGAGTTAGACGGAGCGGTGTGGCTGAATCATTGAAGTCAGCCACACCGCTCCGTTATTTTTTTTCCCATTATGTTCCGGTGGAGGGGAGTGGGTGAGGATTGTTTCAGAAGAAGTAGGCCACCCGCAGATTCCAGGTTGAGTTGCGGGCTGAGTAGTTGGTCAGGATTTTGTCTTTGAGGGCGTAGGTCAGTCCGAGGGTGTAGCCGGCTGAAACCTGCCAGTTGCGCTTGATCTCTGCGCCGATTCCGAAGTCAACGCCCAGTTCTCCGAAGGGATATGAGAGGCAGTCGATCTTGCTGTGTCCGACGAGCAGTCCGACGGATGGACCTGCGTAGGCAAACGGTGCCAGGATGTCCTCGAAGCCGTTGAGATTGGTATATTTGTAGCGGAGATGGAACGGGATTACGAGATAGTGGAGGTAGGATCGTTCTGTCCCGTAGCCTTGCGAGGCCCAGAGCTCACGGGTGCCGAGGTGGAGAGTTGCGCCACGCTGTTCGTAGTAGAGTCCGAAGTCAACTCCGAAGCCGATTCCGGGAAACATCAGCTCGCCGATCACACCTGCGGAATAGCCGGCGCTTTTGTTGATGTCGATGATGTCCTGTTTGAAGCGGAGGGTTGTTATGTCGCCTCCGACCATTGCTCCGTAGCGGAACTGTGCGTTGGCGACTGAGGCTGAAGCGATGGCGACGATGGCTATGAGGAGCGAAATAATTTTCCTTTTCATTTTATGATATTGGGGCTTATGAATGGACTGGCGGGTGTTGGTGTTTACGAGCGCGGTCTCAGTATCCCGCCGGAATAACTTGACAAAGTTAACCAGATTCCGTCTAATCTGCAAGCTAATGTCCGGATTAAACATTTTTAAACATGTCGGGGGGGGTGCAGGGTGGGGCGTAGGTGACTCGCACGGCGCCTGACCGGACCTGCATTAACATTTTTTGTGGGAAGAGGTCTGATACCCACGGTATTTCACAGGGTGTTTCATACGACACTGGCAGTCAATAAATTTGCCAAAACAAGAAAAAAACCGTAAATTTGCAGCCGCAAACAAGCGAAAAAACAGAAATATCAAAATATAGAACTACCATGGCAAAAAAAGCTTTGTTAATGATTCTTGACGGATGGGGCATCGGCAACCATTCGAAAAGCGATGTCATCTACTCCACTCCGACTCCCTACTGGGATTCACTTGTGGCAAAATATCCTCATTCTGAACTTCAGGCAAGCGGCGAAAACGTAGGTCTTCCTGATGGTCAGATGGGAAATTCCGAAGTCGGCCACCTCAATATCGGTGCCGGCCGAGTGCTTTATCAGGATCTTGTCAAGATCAACAAGGCGTGTGCCGACGGTTCGATCCTGAAGAATCCCGAAATCGTCAATGCGTTCAGCTATGCGAGAGACAACGGTAAGGCGATCCACTTCATGGGTCTGACTTCAGACGGCGGCGTCCATTCATCGCTCGACCATCTTTTCGCGCTGTGTGACATCGCGAAACACTATGGTCTTGAAAAGGTCTATATCCACTGCTTTATGGACGGCCGCGACACAGACCCCCGTTCCGGAGCCGGTTTCATCGAACAGCTTGAGGCACACTGCGCCAAAAGTTCGGGCGTCGTAGCGTCGATTATCGGCCGCTATTATGCAATGGACCGCGATAAACGCTGGGAGCGTGTCAAGGTTGCTTATGATCTGCTTGTCAACGGCGAGGGCGAACAGACAACCGATATGGTCGGGGCTGTGCGCAAAAGCTATGATGCGGACGTCACTGACGAATTCATCAAGCCGATCCATAATTCAAGCGTCGACGGGACTATCAAGGAGGGAGATGCGGTCATCTTCTTTAACTATCGCAATGACCGCGCAAAAGAGCTTACAGTCGCTCTGACTCAGCATGATATTCCCGAAGCTGGCATGAAGGTCATTCCCGGTCTGCAATATTATTGCATGACTCCGTATGACGCTTCTTTCACCGGTGTTCACATTCTCTTCAATAAGGAGAATGTCGACAATACGCTTGGCGAGTATCTTTCGAGACTTGACAAAAAGCAACTTCACATTGCAGAGACTGAAAAATATGCCCACGTTACGTTCTTCTTCAACGGTGGCCGCGAAGCTCCGTATGAGGGAGAGGAACGAATTCTTGTCGCTTCACCGAAAGTCGCTACCTATGACCTGAAGCCTGAAATGAGTGCTTATGAGGTCTGCGACAAGCTCTGCGAGGCAATCAAGTCGGAAACATATGACTTTATCGTTGTCAACTATGCCAACGGTGATATGGTGGGCCATACGGGAGTCTATGAGGCTATCGAAAAGGCTGTCAAGGCTGTCGATGCATGCGTAGAGAAGACTGTCGAGGCTGCCAAGGCTGCTGACTACGAGGTCATTATCATCGCTGACCACGGCAATGCCGACAATGCCTTCAACCCCGACGGAACGCCGAATACGGCTCACTCGCTGAACCCGGTTCCGTGTGTCTACGTCACTTCACGTGAAGGCGCACACGTTGAGGATGGCAAGCTGGCAGACGTGGCTCCGACGATTCTTTCGATCATGGGTCTTCCCAAGCCTGAAGAGATGACCGGCCACTCGCTTATCGACTAAATGGGTGTTGTCCGGGTCGCGTTCCTGTGAGTCTGGAAGATGAATTCGCGATCCGTGAGCACACATTAAAAAGAAATATACATTCCCAATTCTATTCCCCCAGGGCGCTTTAGCGACGTGATGTCTGCGAAAGCGTCCTATTTTTTTATGTATAACGTTTGCTGTCAGGGGGGGAGGATTGCAGTCGGGGTACGGCTCTTTTCGGGGTTGCCTGACAATCACACACTATATATATAATATTATCGAAGAATGGAAATATCTGAAAATATACTTGGAGTGATAGGACGTACACCTATGGTGAGGATCAACTGCCTGTCGCCAAATAAAAATGTCAATATCTATGCCAAACTCGAGGGATTTAATCCGTCGGGGAGTATAAAGGACCGGATTGCCCTGCGTATGATCCGCGAGGCGATTGATACCGGTGCGCTTCAGCCTGGTCAGACTATTATTGAGGCGACTTCCGGCAATTCGGGGATCGGGCTTGCGATGGCCGGTGTCGTTCTGGGCTATCCGGTCGAGATTGTGATGAGTGAGTCTGTGTCGGTCGAACGGCGCATAATAATCCGTTCTTATGGAGCGAAGGTCACTCTTACTCCGGGAGATGAGGGGACGGATGGCGCGATCCGCAAAGCGCGTGCGCTTGTCAGCGAGAATCCGGGCAAGTATTATATGCCGGATCAATTTTCGAACCGAGCCAACTATCTTGCCCACTACGAGCGGACTGCGCTTGAGATCTGGGAGCAGACCGATGGGCGGATCGATTATTTCGTCAGTGCGCTCGGGACATCCGGAACAATCATGGGTGTTTCGCGTTTTCTGCGGGCTCTGAATCCTGAGGTGAAGGTCGTTTGCGCGCAGCCTGTCAGGGGTCACTATATCCAGGGGCTTAAGAATATGGATGAAGCAATTGTCCCCGGCATTTATGATCCATCGAAAATCGACATTCAGGAAATGATCGAGAGTGAGGAGGCTATCGGGATGGCTCGCCGGATCATTTCGTCGGAGGGCATTTTTGCCGGGATGAGCAGCGGTGCGGCTCTTCTTGCGGCTGTCAGGATTGCCGAACGCATTGGCAGCGGAAATATTGTGGTCGTTTTTCCGGACCGTGCCGATAAATATCTTTCAACGACGATGTTTGCGGAGTTTTCGGATGAGGGGGTTTAATCGACAGAGAATCAGTTTGATATGATTGGGTTAAAATGTGTTGAACGGGTGCTTGTGGCAGTGGGCCGATATTGTGTGGATTGTGTTGCAAAAAGTAAGCGTGATCAGAATATAGAATCATTATGTCAGCTGAATGGTGCCTGGAAGTGGGTGTATGGTTAAAAATATGTTAAAGCAGTGTAATTTTATTGCAGGAATGTTTGTCGGATTCGGACGAAGATGTTAATTTTGCATTGTGTTTTTCATGGTATTAGATTTAAGGTTAACTAAGATTGGTTGTCGCGAGACAATCAATTTTTTTTTGTGCCTACGCAAGGCGGCTGGAGCGGGGCAGGGAATGATAGATCCACGGATGACATGAAGCATCGTTAGAGGGAGAAACGGGGGCTGATGTCGGGTGATGTGGTCTAAAAAGCAAGATGGATTTTCTTCGAGTGTGTCAGATTAGAAGGACTGTCAGCAGTCCCCAGATGACGAGCAGGATATTCGAGACGGCGTAGGTTACGGTGTAGCCTATGGCAGGCAGGGTGCTGCCGAGGGCGTCCTGGACGGCTCCGAGCGATGCCGTGCTTGTCCGAGTGCCGGCGCAACATCCGAGAGTGATTGCTGGGGGAAAGCGGAAAATGCGGTGGCCGAGCCAGAGTCCGAAGAAGACCGGGAGTATTGTTGCGATCGCGCCGGCGAGAAAGAGCATCGGTCCGACAGATCGGAGTCCGGCTACGAACGACGGTGCGGCTTCGATTCCGACAACGGCGATGAAAACGTTGAGGCCAAGGTGGTTCATGAACCAGAGCGCGCCAGGGGGAATGTTGCCGAATGTCGGGCGTTTCGACCGGAGCCAGCCGAATACGAGGCCGGCCACGAGCGCGCCTCCGCTTGTTCCGAAGCTGACGGGAATGCTTCCGATCCAGATGCTCATCGCACCGAACAGGCCTCCGATAAAAATGGCAAGTCCGACAAACATTATGTCGGTGGAATAGGATGGGCGGTCGATGTGGCCGATCTGGCGAGCGGCTTTTTTTACCTGTATGGAACGGCCTACGATTGTCAGCCTGTCGCCTTTCTGAAAGCGGGTCGAGTTGTCGAGCACCATGTAGCTGTCTCCGCGAACGGCGTCGCGTATGACTACTCGGTGCATGAATGCGGAGTGGCGCAGCTCGCCGAGAGTGCGACCGGCAAAACTTTTGCGCTTCACAATTACGCCGATGCGGTCGAGCGGGTAGGAGAGAAGTGATGTCGCGGCGATCTCCTCGCCGATATAGCGGGAGACTTCGACGATGTATTCGAGTCGTCCGCAGATGACGATTTCGTCGCCGAGGCGGATGAGGTCGTCGTGGTCGGGGACGCGCACCTGTCCGTTGTGGGACAGGGCGTCGATGTAGACGGTCAGCCCTTTGCTGTGGAGGAGGTGTTCGATCTCGCAGACGGTTCGTGGAGTTCTGAAGAGGTCTGTTTCCACGCGGTATGTGCGATAGCTTGCGTTTGTCAGGGCGCTGACTGTCGCCGGATCTTTAACCTTGCCTGCATTGGAGAGCCTGAGCTCGAGTTCGGCGGTCTGGGCTTTGACTTTTTTTATTCCTCCGAGAAGTTTCGGGCCGAGGTTGCTGAGGATGATGACAGTTCCGAGAGTTCCGAAAATATATGTGACGGCGTAGCAGACGGGAATGATGTTCAGCTGCTCGGCGAGGCGGTCAGGGGGCAGGCCCATTTTTCCGATGGCCTCGGTGCCGACGCCGAGAAGGGCCGAGCATGTCTGCGAGCCTGAGAACATGCCGATTGTTTCGCCTTTGGAGTAGCCCATGATGCGGGCGATAAGAAACGAAGTCGCAAAACATGCGGCACTCATGATTACTGCAAACAGGACTTGGCGGAGGCCTCCTCTTTTGAGCGATCGGAAGAAGTCGGGTCCCACGCTATAGCCTATCGAGAAGAGGAATATCATGAAGAAGACCATCTTGACGGGTCCTGTCATCGGGATGCGCAACTGTCCGATGATTACCCCGACAAGGAGTACAGAGGTGACGCTTCCGAGCGAAAAGTTGCCGATGCGGAGCTTTCCGATCAGAAATCCGAGGCCGACAGTGAGGAAAAGAGCGAGGGTCGGATATTCGCGGAGTATTGCAACAAAGGTGTCGAACATGGTGGTTGCGAAGTGTGTGTTTCAATCTGAACGTTTGCGCAGACGATGTGGTTCAGGAATGTTTTTCGTGCCCGAAATTGAGGCGATGCGATTGGCTGAAATGGAAATTCACGTATTTTTTTCATGAGGTTTGCAAAATTGGATTAAAACATTTAACTTTGCATCGTGGTTAATATAAGAAAGTGTTTTTGATTTAAACAATTTCTAAGCGGGGCCGGACCGTTACGGTTGCCAGATCCCGACGGAATTCAGAATATCCGCAGATTAATTCGATCACTACGTTGCTTTTATTTTCATAGTCGGCAACGACGAATCAATTCTTTTCTGACTAATTGCAAACTAAATTTTGAGATAACAGTAGAATGATGACTTTCCGTCTGCAAAGACCGGAAGGCGCGTCGCTGACTTGATGTTAGGTCGGTAAACATCTGTCGGAGAAACAGATAACTGGATTTCAGCCTGCAGTTTCAGATTATGACGTGCGGGCGGAATCAAAAAAATGAAACGGTTTCAGAAACCATATAAAAACGCGTTGGAAAAATCCCCTCTCAATCAACAATATAAGCATGTATAATATTTCAGATCTACAATCCATGTCTGACGAGCAACTGAAAGAAGTTGCTGAAGGAATGGGCCTGAAAAAAGTCAATCTCTCAGATAAAGAATCGGTTGTCTACGACATCCTCGACCAGCAGGCGATCAATTCGGTCTCCACTGCCGCTAAAAGCCGTAAAACACAATCGGATAAGCCGAAGGCGAAGCGTGGACGTCCAGCCAAGAACGCAGCTTCAGGCGAGGAGTCGCCGGAGGCTAATAAGGAGGAGTCAAAACCTAAAAAGAAAGCCAGATCAAAGTCGGAGTCAAAGACTCAGGCTGAAAATAATGGTCAGGAAGAAACAGCAGCGCAGGCTGAGAGCACCGAGGAGGTGAAGACGCCTAAGCGCCGTGGCCGAAAGCCAAAAAATGAAACATCGAAGGAGGCTCAGGATGCCGCTTCAACGGAAAAAGGGCCGTCGGAAGAGCCGGTTGAGCCTGTAGGTCAGGAGGAAAAGCCGGCGGAGGAGAAGCCGAAACGCGGACGCCGCCGCAAAAACGAGGCGTCGCGCCAGGAGAATCAGCCGAATCAGCCGGAGGGAGCTTCCGCAGTGCAGTCAGCTGCCGCTCCTCAGGTTCCGGCCGTTGAATCCGAGCCTGTCGCATTGCTTCCGACGGCAGAGCCACAGCCTGAAACAACTGCTGTCGCTGAAAAACATCCGAAATCCGAGGATCAGCAGCAGGAGGGAGAGCAGCCGACTCATCAGGGCGACCGTCAGCAGGGACGCCGTGAGTTCGGTCGCAAGGATTCAGCATTCGGATCGTTCTTCCCGCGTGGCGAAGGCCGCAAATTTGTTCCGCGCAGCCAGCGTGAGAAGGAGGAGGCCGCAGCGGCAGCCGCAGTAGCAGCGGCCTCGCAGCCGATCAATCTTCTAGAGCCGTGGCAGCAGGAGAAGCTCGACAAGCAGCATCAGAAAAACCGCAATAAAAAGAACCGTAACAATCAGCAGAACCAGGGGCAGCAGATGCCGCTCTACAGTTTCGACGGAATCATCGAGACGTCCGGGGTTCTTGAGATCGCTCCGGAAGGCCACGGATTCCTCCGGTCGAGCGATTTCAATTATCTTCCTTCGCCCGATGATGTCTATCTGACGCAGCAGCAGGTCAAGAGCCACGGTCTGAAGACGGGCGACGTCGTAGAGGCTGTGATCCGTCCGCCGCGTGAGGGCGAGAAGTATTTTCCGCTGATGAAGGTCCTGAGGGTCAATGGCCGTTCGCCGGAGTTTATCCGCGACCGCGTTCCGTTTGAACATCTGACACCGCTTTTCCCTGACGAAAAATTCGATCTGACGTCCGGACGTTCCGCCAATATCTCGACACGCATCGTCGATATGTTTTCGCCGATCGGCAAAGGCCAGCGCGGTCTGATCGTCGCTCCGCCGAAAACGGGTAAGACAATTCTTCTCAAGGATATAGCCAATGCGATCGCCGAGAATCATCCGGAGACATATATCATGATTCTTCTCATCGACGAACGTCCGGAAGAGGTGACCGACATGAGCCGCAGCGTCAATGCCGAGGTGATCGCTTCGACTTTCGATGAGCCGGCTGACCGACATGTGAAAATCGCTGGAATCGTTCTCGAGAAGGCAAAGCGCATGGTTGAATGCGGCCATGACGTGGTCATACTTCTTGACTCGATTACGCGTCTGGCGCGTGCGTACAATACGGTATCGCCGGCGTCGGGCAAGATCCTGTCGGGCGGTGTCGACGCGAATGCACTCCAGAAGCCTAAACGCTTTTTCGGCGCGGCGAGAAATATTGAAAACGGCGGATCGCTTACGATTATCGCTACGGCGCTGACCGAGACGAGCTCGAAGATGGATGAAGTCATCTTTGAAGAGTTTAAGGGCACAGGCAATATGGAGCTTCAGCTCGACCGCAAGCTTTCGAACAAGAGGGTGTTCCCGGCAGTCGACATCATGGCGTCGAGCACTCGTCGCGACGATCTGCTTCTGCGAGAGGAGACGCTCAACCGAATGTGGATTCTCCGCCGTTTCCTGGCCGACCGCACGTCGATCGAGTCGATGGAATTCATCAAGGACCGGATGGAGCGCACGTCGAGCAACGACGAGCTTCTCCGCACGATGGGCGACTGACCGTCTGCTTCGGCATCAAAAAAAATCAAGACTTTACTGAGCGGTGTGTCTGGGTTCGTAAGATTCCGGCATGCCGCTCGGCTCATTGTTCATCAGTCTGCAAACAAAGAGCCCCTTCCGGATGGCGGAAAGGGGCTGAGAAGGTTATCGAAGATTTGTAATTCGGCTTTTTAATAACGCCAGCAAAATGCCTTCTCTTGCAATTATAACATATGGGGGCGCGATCGGTTCGCGGCAGGATGAAAAAAAGCCGGGAAGTGTGATTTTCAGTGTTGCGTGAGTGGAGAAAAAGACGTAATTTTGCCATGAACATCAGTTCAATTCCTTAGGATAACTCATAATGACTGATAATAACAAAATGGAAACACCAAACATTCCTCCTTTGAAATTTCGCCCGATTCTGAAAAGTGTGATCTGGGGCGGTGAGAAAATTGCTCCGTTCAAGGGCATAGAGACCGAACAGACTAATATCGGTGAGAGCTGGGAAGTGTCCGGTGTGCCGTCGAATCCGTCGGTGATCGACAATGGCCCGGATGCAGGCAAAACCCTTCCTGAAATTCTTGAGACATATAAGGCCGCGCTTGTCGGAGAGCATAACTACCGCCGTTTCGGCAATACGTTTCCTCTTCTGATCAAGATTATCGATGCTGCAGGCGATCTTTCGCTTCAGGTCCATCCGGACGACGAGCTGGCCAAAGTGCGCCACAACTCGCTCGGCAAGACAGAGATGTGGTATATCGTCGATACGGAACCGGATGCGATCATCTGTGCCGGTCTTGAGAAGGAGGTGACTCCGGAGGACTATGTGGCCAAGGTCAGCGACAATACGCTGATGGAGGTTGTCGCTCACCACAAATCCCATCCGGGCGATGTCTTCTTCCTCCCTGCGGGCCGAATCCACAGCATCGGCGCCGGAAACCTTCTTGTCGAAGTTCAGGAGACTTCCGATGTGACCTACCGAATCTATGATTTCGGACGCCTTGACGCTAAGACGGGCAAGCCACGCGAACTCCATGTGGAGGAAGCGAAGGACGCGATCGACTACACGGTTCATCCTTCTTATGTTTCGGAAGCCGGTGCGGAGGTTGATGGCATCTCGCGTCTGGTCAAATGTGATCATTTCGATGTCTGCCGCGTAAGTGTTGATGGGAAGAAGACTATCACTCCCGATTATGATTCGTTTGCGACCTATACCTGCATTGACGGAGAACTGACCGTTACGGACGACCGCGGCAACAGTGTTTCGATGCGCAAGGGCGAAAGCGTGCTTGTTCCTGCCGTTGCGACTTCGATCGTGCTGGAAGGCAAAGGCGAGTTCATCCAGGCAATCTGTTGAGCGGCGCTCCTGTAAGAGAAAAACAGAATCATTTGCGGATGGAGCAATCGGAATTCCCGGTTGTGCTCATCCGCAAATTTCTTTTCAGAGCGGTCGAAAGGGGGCTGTATGGCGCACGGCTCTTTCATTTAACTTTGATGCTACAATGCGCCACTGTTAATCAAGTAGTTATATGTAGCAGTTACGCAATGGCTGTATTAATCTCATTTTGGATAAAAGGGTTAATGGCTTTTAACTAACTATCAGTCATGCACTTTGAAAATTCCAAGCATTTTTAAATGAAAGAGCCGTGTGTATGGCGCAAGATTGTAGGGGCGTGATTTTCATAAATGGTGACGATTTCGTAAATTTGCGGTCATGAAATTTGAACTACAGGCAACTGCGGCCGGCACTAATGCCCGTGCCGGCGAAATAACAACAGACCACGGCAAGATCGAGACCCCGATTTTTATGCCGGTCGGAACGTTGGGCTCCGTCAAGGGGGTGCATCAGCGCGAGTTGCGCGATGACATAAAGGCGCAGATTATTCTGGGCAATACCTATCATCTCTATCTCCGTCCCGGGATCGAGATTCTCCGACAGGCCGGCGGTCTTCATAAATTCAATGGCTGGGACCGACCGATTCTGACTGACAGCGGCGGTTTTCAGGTCTTTTCGCTCTCGGACCGGCGTAAGCTGACAGAGGAGGGTGCGCATTTCCGTTCCCATATTGACGGATCGAAGCATCTTTTTACGCCGGAGAATGTCGTTGACATCGAGCGTGTCATCGGAGCGGACATCATGATGGCGCTTGACGAGTGTCCTCCGGGCACGGCTGACTATAATTATGCGAAGCGTTCTCTCGGTCTGACTCAGCGGTGGCTGATGCGCGGATGGAAACGCTATAAGGAAACGGAAGGGCTTTATGGCTATTCTCAGGCATATCTCCCGATCGTTCAGGGTGTTGTCTATCCGGATCTGCGTCGCGAGGCGGCCAAGTTCGTGGCCGATCTCGGGGCTGACGGTAATGCAATCGGAGGTCTGGCTGTCGGCGAGCCTACGGAAAAGATGTATGAGATGATCGAGGTCGTCAATGAGATTCTGCCGGCGGACCGTCCGCGTTATCTGATGGGTGTCGGGACTCCGGCCAATATCCTTGAGGCGATCGACCGCGGAGTCGACATGATGGACTGCGTCATGCCGACACGAAACGGCCGCAACGGAATGCTTTTCACAGCCAACGGGATCATGAACATGCGCAATAAGAAGTGGGCTGACGATTTCACGGAGCTTGATCCGACGGGAACGTCGTATGTCGACCATGCGTATTCGCGGGCCTATGTTCGCCACCTCTTTGTGGCGCAGGAACTTCTGGCCATGCAGATTGCGTCGATCCACAATCTGGCCTTCTATCTATGGCTTGTCGGCGAAGCGCGCCGCCATATAATCGCTGGCGATTTCGCTCAGTGGAAACCTCCGATGATCGAGCGTGTCACCCGTCGCCTGTGATCCCACACCCAACACTAAAGCCGCCTGAGATGAAAATCATAAAGAAGCTGGACAGCTACATAATTAAAAAGTTTCTCGGAACATATGTGTTCGCCATTATTCTGATTCTGGCGATTACAATTATGTTTGACATCAATGAGAAGCTTGATTCGTTTCTTAAGGCGCCGCTCAAAGCGACTGTCTTCGACTATTTTCTTAACTTCCTTCCTTATTTTGCGAATCAGTTCAGTCCGCTGTTCACTTTCATTGCGGTGATATTCTTCACGTCGAAGCTGGCTGACAATTCCGAGATTATCGCAATGTTGTCGTCGGGAATGAGTTTTCCCCGTCTGCTGCGGCCCTACATGTTGAGTGCCACCGTTATAGCCATTGCGACATATCTTCTGAGCGCCTATATTATACCTCCGGCCAATGTGAAGCGCATCGACTATACGAACACGTATGTCAAGAATAAGAGTGTGGAGTACGGCACCAACATCCAGCTGCAGGTGGCGAAGGGGGAGATCGCTTTTATGTCGCGCTATGACAACGGAACGCGTACGGGCTATAAGTTTTCGCTTGAGTCATTTAAGGACAAAAAGCTTGTTTCGCGTCTGACGGCCCAGTCGATCCGCTATGACTCGCTTCATAAATGGCAGGTCAGGGACTATATGATCCGCGATTTCAAGGGTCCGCGTGAGGAGATCAGGCGTGGAGCGAAGCTCGACACAGTCATTCCGATCGAGCCGCGCGACTTCCTGATCGCCAAGAATGACCATGAGAAGATGACGACTCCGGATCTGGCCCAGTACATAGCCCGTCAGAAGGAGAGGGGTGTGGCGAATATCAAGGGGTTTGAAATCGAATATCACCGCCGCTTCGCGATGACTGCTGCGGCATTTATCCTGACGCTTATCGGAATGGCGCTGTCGGCCCGCAAGGTTAAAGGCGGAATGGGAGTGAATATCGGCATCGGTATCGTGCTTAGCTTCAGTTATATTCTGTTTATGACGGTTACGTCGTCGTTTGCCGTTTCGGGCCTTGCTTCGCCGATGGTGGCGATGTGGATTCCCAATTTCATCTATGCTATAATCGCGATCATCCTCTACCGCCGCGCCTGCAAGGGCTGAGCGTGGTGAGGTGGCGCATTGTCACATCGGATCGACGTCGTAGTAGACGATCGCCGACTTTACGGCTCGGACGCGCGAGGCGTGCATCTCTTCGAGTGTCGCGCGCAGGATTTCCTTCACTTTTTTCATTGATGCGCTGACTTCTATTTTCAGCATGATTTTGCGGATAAAGAATGTCTGGACGCGTGCCACTACCGGCTCTTCCGGACCGAAAACGCGGTTTCCGAAGAGTTGACGCAGGCGACCGGCATAGAGCGATGCGAGTTCGTCGAGGTCGCGCGGGTCGCGGTGTTTGATGTAGATGTAGATGAGCCGTGTGAACGGGGGATAGAAGAATGCCCGTCGCTCTTCGATCTGGTTTTCGTAGAATCCGCGGTAGTCGTGGCTGATGACGAACGGGAAAATTGGATGTTCGGGCGTTCGTGTCTGTATGGCGACGATGCCCTGTGTGTCGCGACGTCCGGCCCGTCCTGCAACCTGGGAGATCATGTTGAAGGCCCGTTCAGAAGCCCTGAAGTCGGGCTGGTTGACCAGGGCGTCGGTGTTGACTATCGCAACGGTTCTGACGCGGTCGAAATCAAGGCCTTTGGTGACCATCTGCGTTCCGACAAGAATGCCGGCGTTTCCGCGCGAGAATTCGGTGATGATTTTCTGATAGCCGTCTTTGTTTCGGGTTGTGTCGAGATCCATTCTCAGCACTTTTTCGTCGGAGAAGGCCGATCCGATTTCGTCTTCCATCCGCTCGGTTCCGTAGCCGTGGACTTCGATTGCGGGTTCGCGGCATGCGGGACATGTCACCGGGAGGGGGTAGACTGCGCCGCAGTAGTGGCATACAAGGCGGTCGATGCGTTTGTGGTAGGTCAGGCTGACGTCGCAGTGTTCGCATTTCGGGGTCCATGCGCATAGGCGACACTGCGCAACGGGCGCATAGCCGCGTCGGTTGAGGAAGATAATGGACTGCGCGCCTTCCGACAGAGAGCGGCGGATAAGGCTGACGGTCTCGCTGGCGAGGGCTCCGTTCATCAGGCGGGCGCGAGAGGCGGCTTTCGTGTCGATCAGTTTTATTTCCGGAAGCCGGACTCCGCCGAAGCGCTCGGAGAGTGTCACGAGTCCGTAGCGGCCTGAAAGGGCTTTATAGTATGTGTCGATTGCCGGAGTGGCTGATCCGAGAAGGACTTTCGCGCCATGCATCTTTGCAAGCATGATGGAGGAGTCGCGGCCGTTGTAGCGTGGGGCGGGATCCTGCTGTTTGTAGCTTGATTCATGCTCTTCGTCGACAATGACGAGTCCGAGGTCGGCGAATGGCAGGAAGATTGCTGAGCGCGGGCCGACAATGACTGCCGGTTCGGATGAGGTGAGAATCCGCCGGTAGAGGTCGACTCGTTCGTTGTCGGAAAATTTGGAGTGGTAGACGATTACTTTGCTGCCGAACACTCTCTGAAGACGGTCTGTGAGCTGGGTCGTCAGGGCGATTTCCGGAACGAGGTAGAGGACCTGCCGGCGCTGTTTGATGACGTGGTCGATCAGATGGATGTAGATTTCCGTTTTTCCGGAGGAGGTGACGCCATGCAGGAGTGTGACATCTTTTTCGGTCCATGAGCTGTGGAGGGCGGTGAGTGCCGTCTGCTGTGCATCGCTGAGGGCGGGCAGTGGAGAGGCGGTGTGGCCTGAGGGGGCGAAGCGGCTGATCTCTTTCTTATAGATCCGTACGATTCCTTTGCGTTCGAGTTCAGAGATGATGGGGCGTGTCAGTGAGGTTCGTTCGAGGAGGTCGGTTAGTGTGACCTCTTTCAGTTCAGTTCCGTTCTGCATGAATGCCGACATTTCGAGCAGAGCCAGAAGAGCCGTCTGCTGTTTCCGTGCGCGGCTGACGGAATCGAACATTGCGTGGAGTCTGTCGCTGTCCCCCCGGTCGGCGTTTACGGCGACGTATGTGATCCTCCGGGCAACGTAGCGCTCTACGAGTTTCTCGGAGACCATCAGTATCTTGCGTTCGAGCATGCGTGCCGCAGTCAGGCTGACATTGGTGTAGCCGGTCGCTTTTTCAATCTCGGCGACCGACATGCGCTTGCCGTGGTGTTCGAGAATCTGGAGAATTACGGCTTCACGTTCGCTGAGGCTTTCGATCGGGATCTCGTCGTAGTCGGGCGAGAGTTCGATAAATGTCTCGCTTTCGACTTTGAGTGCGGCCGGGAGTGCGGCTTTCATGACCTCGCCGACGGAACAGAGATAGTAGTCGGCGATCCACTGCCATAGCCTGAGCTGGGGGTGACGCAGGATCGGATCTTCGTCGAGGGCCATTATCAGCGGCTTTGTTTCATAGCTGTCCGGTTTGCGAGGAGTCAGCGATTCGACGATGGCGGTGTAGAATTTTTTTCTGCCGAACTGCACAAGGACTCTCTGGCCGGGTCTGATATGCCCGGTCAGGCTTTCGGGGATTTCGTAGGTGAAAGTTCCCGCAAGCGGCAATGGCAGAATGACTTCGGCGTAGAGCGTCATTATGTCGTTTTGTCTGTCTGGCTGGAAAGAAAGAAGTAGCGCCAGAGTGGAGCAAGCATCAGCGACTGTTTCATTTCGTCGGACTTGAGCAGGTCGAGCAGTTCGGTGCGAGTCATTGTCAGCACGGCAATGTCTTCAGTCGGATCGAGATTGCGTCGGCCTGTCGGGATCACTCCGCGGGCAAGAAAACAATAGGTCAGATTGTTGGTCGTCGAGGGGTTGCCTGAGATGACACACTGCAATTCCCAGTCTCCGCCTGTGTAGCCCGTTTCTTCTAGCAGTTCGCGTCTGGCGGCATCAATCGGTTCTTCGCCCTCTTCGACAACGCCTGCACAAAGTTCGGTCGAAATGAGGCCAAGTCCGTGGCGATACTGGCGCACCATGACGAAGCGGTCATCTTCGGTAATGGCGATTATGTTGACCCAGGAGGGATATTCAAGTACGTAAAATTCCGGATTGATTGTGCCGTCGGGCATCTGCAGGCGGTCGCGGCGCGCAGTGAGCCACGGACGCCGGATCAGATATTCGCTGTCGATTACGTTCGGCCGCTGGATTTCATCTGTTTTCTTCATGATGGGTTGGCTTGGAGGGGAAAGATAGAAATTACAAAAGTACACATTTTTTTTACGAGATTCAAACGGAACGCGCCTCCAAAGACTGAAAAAAATTAGTGGCGGAATGTAATTTTCTGAAAAAAACAGCGTCATATCTGAAAAAACAGAATCCCCCTGCGGGATTTCCCAAATGGCAATAGACTGATGCGAAAAGACCCTTCTGCAGACATCCGGTTCGCGGAGATTTTGAACCAATATGACGCGCTTATCTATAAAGTGTGTTATATGTATGCTGAGGATGCCGAACATCTCCATGATCTTTATCAGGAGGTTGCGGCAAATATCTGGACGGGACTGGATGGGTTTGCCGGCCGGTCGAAAGTTTCTACATGGGTCTACAGAATAGCTTTGAATACGTGTATAACTTATTTTCGGCGTCATGGCAAACATTTGTCGGCCGAACGGCTTGGCGATGACGCGTATAATCTGGCCGACGATACTTCAGACGCCGAACGGGCTGCCAATCTGGCCAGAATGTATCAGCTGATAGGCCGGCTGGGCAAAGTCGACAAGGCGATCATCATGCTCTGGCTGGATGAACACAGTTACGAGGAGATTGCTTCAATTGTCGGAATCACCCGCCAGAATGTCGCTTCCCGATTGTTCCGTATCCGCAACCGTCTGGCCGAAGCTGCATCAAAAGACTAATTGTACTGAATTATTTCTGTAAACATTTCTACTGATAAAAAATATGAATGACCATCTTGACTCAATAAAAACACAGTGGCAGAGCCTGAATGCTCCGTTTTCAGGACGGGGGAAGGCTTATGCTTCCGAAATTCTTAAACGGCGCAATCTTGGCCGTGTGGGGTCGAATCCGGTACGTATTGCTGGGGTCTACCGGCGTCTGACGGTTGTTTCAGGCGTGTGGATCGTTTTGTCGCTGCTCATGGCGAGATCTCTTTTCCCTATGTGGCTGTCGTGTCTGATGGCTTCATATTTCGCTGTGATGGGTGCGATGTGCTATTCAGTACGAGAGTCGGCTTTGGAAATTGATTTTTCATCGATGTCTGTAGTCAGGGCGCTTGAGGCGGTCTACGGTTTGCAGCGCAAACTGCTGCGGCAGCGTGTGGTCGGTCTTATGATTATGTTTCCGGTTCTGATGATTCTGTTCTATTATTTTTCCGGAGTCAGTGTGGAGATGGTCTGGGGCGGAGTTGCCGGAGCGGTTATAGGCTTGTGTATCGGCCTGTCGCTGGACAGGCGCGTCCGCCGTCAGATAAAGGAGATGAAGCAGGCTTTGGAAGACGCGATGGGCGATTGTGTGTCTCCGTCGGTGTAGATTTATGTTTATGAAAATAACAATGCGGGAGCATGTCTGGCAGACTCGCTCCCGCATTGTTTTCATATTGCCGGGTCCGAATCAGAAGAGATAGGCGGCGGTCACGGTCCAGTAGCGGTTGTGGCCTTCAATGTTGGCTGTCGAGCTTGCTCCTATGGTTTTGAGGGCTTTGGTCATTCCGATGCTGTAGCTTGCGCTGAGCTGGAGGTGCTTGATGAGTTCGACGCCGAATCCGAAGTTCCATGCTGTGTCGAACTTGCGGTTTTTCCATGCGTTATCAAACGATTGTTTGCTTGTGAGGAACGAGAATGTCGGACCTGTCATGAGGTAGGGACGTGCGATGTTGTTGATGATGGGAACATTGATTTTCCATTTCAGGTTGAGAGGAATGTCAATGTAGTCGCGGTTGTCTTTTGTCAGATTGTTGTTTTCGAGCCACTGGGTGTTGCGGCGAACGTACATGGCCGAAAGGTCGAAGCCGAGGCCGATTACCGGAACGGTGAACTCGACCATCGCACCGCCGGTGAAGCCAGCGCGGTTGCTTGCGTCGAAGTCCGAACCGCTGAAGTGGAGCGAGTTCATTGCAACACCGGCTTTGAGACCGAAGCGGAACTGGGCGCTTGCAGTGAGCGATGACGCCACTGATGCAATCATGATTGCAAGAATGATTGAGATTTTTTTCATTAGTCGTTTTGTTTTGGTTATTGAATATGATGGTTTGTTGTGTGGGATCAGGGTGCCGGTCAGCTGATCATTGACAGGAAGGTGTCTTCGTCGATGATCGGAATTCCGAGTTTTGTGGCTTTTTCGAGTTTTGCCGGACCCATGTTGTCTCCGGCGAGAATATAGTCGGTCTTCTTGGAGATTGATCCGACGTTTTTGCCGCCGTTGCGCTCGATCATTTCCTTGTATTGGTCGCGCGAATGGTGGGTGAATGTTCCGGAAATGACGATTGATTTGCCTGCAAGACGGTCGGATCTGGAGGATTCATCTTCAGGAGGCATCTCCATCTGAAGCCCGTGGGAGCGTAGGCGTTCGATCATCTCCCGGTTGGTCTGTTCGGCGAAAAATGCGGTAATCGAGGCGGCTATGCGCGGACCGATGTCGTCGATCTGTTCGAGTGCTTCGGCGGAAAGGGACATGAGATTGTCGATCGAGCGGGTTGCGCGGGCAAGTTTTTTTGCAACTGTTTCGCCGACGAACGGAATCGACAGGGCGTAGATTACGCGTTCGAATCCGACTTTGCGGGACTCGTCGAGTCCCTGGAGAATGCGTTCGGCGCTTCGCTGTCCGAAGCCAGGCAGAGACATGAGGTCATTGACCGAGAGAGAGTAAAGGTCGGCGGCGTTTTTTATGAGTCCGGCATTGAAGAGGTCGCCTACGGTTTCTTCTCCGATCCCGTCGATGTTCATCATGCGGCGTCCGACAAAGTGCTCGACGCGGCCTGTGATCTGTGGGGTGCAGCGATATTTGTTCGGGCAGATCCAGGCGGCTTCGCCGGGTATGCGCTGAAGCGTGGTGCCGCAGGAGGGGCAGTCAGGGCGGAATCTGACGGGTAGGGAATCGGGTGTGCGGCTTTTGAGATCCACACCTGTGATTTTAGGGATGATCTCGCCTCCTTTTTCGACGTAGAGCATGTCGTTGTCGTGGATATCGAGTGATTCCATGATGTCCTGATTGTGGAGCGAGGCGCGCTTGACGACAGTGCCCGACAGGAGCACCGGTTCGAGGTTGGCCACGGGTGTGATTATTCCGCTGCGGCCGACTTCGAACGAAACGGACCGAAGGCGCGTGAGAGCCCTTTCTGCCGGGAATTTATAGGCGATTGCCCAGCGCGGACTTTTGGCAGTGAAGCCGAGGTTGAGCTGCTGGCGCAGGCTGTTGACTTTGAAGACGAGTCCGTCGGTTGCCACGGGTAGTTCGCGGCGCGCTGTGTCCCAGTGGGATATGAAGGCGTCGACCTCTGCGGTCGAATGAAGCAGAGTCATCGCGTCGGAGATCTTGAATCCCCAGCTACGGGCTGCCATCATGTTGTCGAAGTGGTTGCCGAACGGGAGATTGTCGCCGATCAGATAATAGAGACATGCGTCGAGGCCCCGTCGTGCGACTTCGGCGGAATTCTGCATCTTAAGAGTCCCGGAAGCAGCATTGCGTGGGTTGGCGAAGAGGGGTTCTTCGTTGAAAGCGCGTTCGGCATTGAGGCGCTCAAAGGCTTTCCACGGAAGCACAATCTCTCCGCGTATTTCGAAGCGGTCAGGCCATCCTGAGCCCTGAAGCAGAAGCGGAATGGATCGGATTGTCTTTACGTTGTCCGTCACAATGTCGCCACGCACTCCGTCGCCACGAGTGATGGCTCTGACCAGTCGGCCGTTTTCATAGAGAAGCGAGATCGAAGTCCCGTCGAATTTCAGTTCGCCGACAATCGCGACCTCCTCGCCGGGAAGAGCTTCGCGGCAGTGGCGCACGAAATCATCGACCTCGCCAACGGAATAGGTGTTGCCCAACGATAACATCGGATGCTCGTGAAGTTCCTGTTCGAAGCCTTTGGCAGCGAGGTCACTGCCGACTCGCCGCGTCGGGGAGAGAGGATCGTCGAATTCCGGATGGTCACGTTCGAGAGCCTCAAGCTCCTTCATCATTGTGTCAAATTCGATGTCGGAGATGGTCGGATTGTTGAGAACGTAATAGTTATGATTATGTCGGTTGAGCTCGTTGCGGAGTTTTTCGATTCGATGTCTGATCGATTCCATGACTGTTGTGGGTGTTTTGGAATGACAAATTTAGTTTAATCCTTGTTAAAATGCAAGTTTCGGAGGAGGTTTAGAGATTGTTTGGACTTGGATCAATCCAACCGGCTTTCTGATAGGTGGGGGAACGGGGCCTTATTCTTTCAAAGAGGGATTTTCCGAGGGATTTATGAAGACTTGCGCAGGGAGCGATGCGTAGGTCTCCTGATCGGAGGGTAGCGCTGAAAAGATGGCGCGAAAGGCAGAGGGGCTGATCGTTTTCGGTTCTCGGAAGTCCGGATCGTCAGTCGGGTCTGATGGCTATTTTCACAACTCCGTCGGACTTGGATTCAAATAGTTCGAAGGCCTCTTCGATCCGGCTCAGCGGGAAGCGGTGAGTCAGCAGGGGAGTGGTGTCGATTAGCCCTTCGGAAATTAGCTGCAGAGTCCGGTCGCAGTCGCATCCGTCGACACCACCTGTCTTGAACGTAAGGTTTTTGCCATAGATGTGAGGCAGCGGTAGGATTTGGTCATTGTCGTAAAGAGCCACGATTGTGACAATTGCATTGGGACGCGCCGCCTGCCATGCAAGCCGGAAAGAATCGTCCGATCCGGCAACCTCTATGACCCGGTCAGCTCCCCCGTGGGGACACGCTTTGGCGACAGTCGGCAGTAGCTCTTCCGTAGAGACGACTATCGCGTCCGGACAGAGCCTCTTGGCAAGATCCCGCCTCGAAGAATCCTTCTCGCAGACAATGATCCGGGCCGGATGTCGGAGCATTGCGCACAGAAGCGTACATAATCCGGTCGGACCGGCACCGATTATCGCGACAGAATCCGATTGTGAGATTTCGGAGATTTTTGTGGTCCAGAAACCCGTGGCCAGAATGTCTCCCACGAAAAGAGCCTGTTCGTCGCTGACATTATCCGGAATTTTGTTGAGGCCGTTGTCGGCGAGCGGGACTCTTACGTACTCGGCAAGTCCGCCGTCGATCCTGCAGCCAAGTGCCCATCCGCCGTTTGGATCAGTGCAATTGTTTACAAATCCGTTCTGGCAGAAGAAACATTCGCCGCAGAAAGTCTCGACATTGACCGTCACTCTGTCGCCAGGCGCGAACTTCGTCACTTCGGAACCAATGCTTTCAATTATACCCACCATTTCGTGGCCTACTGTCACACCTGTGACCGCACGCGGAACAGCCCCATGCTTTATGTGTACGTCCGATGAGCAGATGCTCGCCAGGGTGACTCTGACAATCGCGTCCGTCGGCTTGAGAATGACAGGGCGGGGTTTGTCGGTCAATTTGAATTCCCCGGGAGCTATAAATGAAAAAGCTTTCATAAGAATTGGAATAAATGAGATTGGAATTCTGATGTCAGGAATGTCGTGATGCTGTTCCTGACCGATTTCAGACTGCGTGGAACGCTTCCATACGGGATTTCTGGCAATCGTCGATACGGAATCGCAGGCACTGTCAAATCGAATGTCAAAGTTAGATATAAAAAAACTACATACAAAATTAAAAATAATTACACATTTTTGTTTTTATGTAACGAGTTGATAGATAGGTTGTAGATGGGCGATATTGCGAAAGATTTATCATTTTTGTGTGAAAAAGATGAAAAAAAGAATGTGAAAAATTTGGAGGAATGAAAAAAACTGACTAATTTTGCATCGCAATTCGGAACAACACCGACTCGCAGATTCGCTAGCTCAGCTGGTAGAGCACAACACTTTTAATGTTGGGGTCCTGGGT
>CAJUHM010000030.1 GCA_910586475.1 uncultured Muribaculaceae bacterium
TTATGCCTTAAAAAGTTTTGATGTTGTAAAAAATTAAGATGCGTCAGCCCTGGGATTTGTTGCCGGGCTATTTTTTTTTGTCGAATTTACTGCGTACCTTTGCAAGGTAGTTACTGATATTTAAGTTGCAATCAATTACCGTGAAATGAAAAGATCCGCCCTTCTATCTATTGTCAGCTTTCTTGTTCTGGCTCTGTTTTCGTCTTGTTCGAAGTCGTCTGATACGTATGAAGCTTTTCCCTGCAAGGTCAAAGGCAACGATGATTGGGGTCTTGTCAAGCCTGACGGAAAGGTGCTTGTGGCCGGAGAGTTTTCCCACCGTCCCTCGCCAGTCAGCTGCGGCCGTTTCTGGTGTCAGAATGCCAAGGGATACTGGGAGCTGTATAAGGCAGACGAGCATCCGTCGACAGTCAATGACAAGGAGTACCGGTATGTGACTAATTTTTATAACGGGCATGCGATTGTTGCCGAACGGGATCAGCCGGTCACTATCATTGACGTTGATGGCAATGAGGTTGCGTCGCTGGCGAAGATCGGCAGTCTTCAGCCGAACCAGTTCAATGATTTCAACGACGGGCTGGCTGTCTTTTCGGCTGATACGGTGCAGGGTGTTGTTGATTTCAACGGAGAGATTGTCATTCCGGCGAAGTATTATTCGGTCAACAAGCCTTCGGACGGACGTATTATTGCATTGGATTCGCGCAGTATGGCGTTTTCAATGTGGGAGGATATTGATTCGCTTGAAGAGTCTGTCGCAACGGTTTTCGATTATAAGGGAGAGAAGCTGTTTACGATCAGTTCGAAGAAGTATAATCGTATCGGCGACGGTTTTATCAACGGTTATCTGCCAGTCGGAATCCATGAAGGAGAGAAAGACAGCTGGGGCCTTATGAATGCAATGGGCGAGATTGTTGTCAGACCAGATGCGTCGAACTGTATGATTTCGGATGTGGCGGGATCTCATTATATCTATTCTGATGATTCCTATAAATATGGACTGAAATCGATTGAGACGGGAACGGTGATCAAGGCTAAGTATTCCGGGGCGTTTTTCCTCGGAGAAAACCATATCGCGGTCAATGAGGCCGAAGAGGGGGATGATCCGGAATGGCTGATCCTTAATCTTGACGGGACTAAGGCTGTCGCGAAGAAGTTTATGGATGTTTCGCCGCTTTTCGGGGATCATGTGTTCGTTCAGGTTCGCGATGACCGCTGGCAGGTTATCAAACTGGACGGGGAGATGGATGCCGATCAGGATCAGTTCAGCAAAATAGAGTATATGTCGCTGAATCCTTGCTATTTTGTGACATCTGACCATATCGATCTGGATGCTCTGATTGAAAGGGTCGGCATGAACGCCAATACGATGGACAGCATTACGTTCCAGTCGTCGGTCCGGACTGTTCTTGAGCGCCAGGCCCGTTACTACTCGTCGACCAATAAGCCTGTTGCGGCAAACTATTCCTATACGGATGAGGTCAACCTGTTCCCGACGATCGAAGGAGAGATGGTTTCGGAGACGGTTACTTTCCCGTCGAAACTGAGCCATCAGACCTACCGTCAGGAGAAGGTGATCGATTATGTGTGGGGCAACTACTACTGGTATCACATGAATAAAGTCCCGACGGGATATGTGTTCACCTCAAAGAGTCCGTCGAAGTTTACCGTCACGTTCAACAACTATGGGAAGCTGCGTGGCAAACTGCGCACGCTCTATTCGTCTCTTGTCAAGAAATTCCTTGCCTACGGCACGGAGGATAACAGCAACAGCGGAGCCACGCTGATCGATCTGGGCAACGGCAAGAGTGCGGTTATTGCGCTTGAGTCTAATTCGGTCAAGGTCATGTGGGGCAATCTGTCGGCTTCTGAAAAGTCTATTTTCAGTTATGATGGCAATAAGGAGGATATGAAGGTGTCGTTTGCCGAGGATGACTTTGATGAGTTCGGCAGCGAGTGCCCATAACGATCGGAAGAAAAGATCGACTGAAACAAATCAAAAACCAATTATAAAACCAACAAATGATTAAACTTACCAAGACACTTTTTGCGGGCACAATACTGTCTGCAATGTCCGTCGGAAGCGCATATGCCGAGGTCGACGGAGGGTTTGACTTCGATTCGCAGCGCGGTGAGGTCCAGACCGTCAATCCTGTGCCTGGCGCGAAGCTTGACCATCACGGGCTTGTGATCAATCCTGTTCCACAGAGCATCGAAAGACCCTATACCGGGGAGCTGAATATCTCGGGAGGCTTCCGGATCAAGGATAAGAAGAAGGCGTTTGCCAATGATGTGGATTTTTTGCGTCAGGAGCCGAAGGGTCTCGATGTCGAGATCGATTTCGGAAAGAAGGTCGCGGATAAGGCGGGCGTCAAGCCGGTCGACGGGGCGTATGTCCTGAATATCGGACCGAAAAAAATCACTATCACCGGCTTTAATGAGCGCGGTGTCTATTACGGACTTCAGACACTCCGGCAGATTCTGGAGTCTGTTGAAGATGCTGATGGCGATCTTCCGATGATGGTTGTCAACGACTATCCTTCGATGAAGTATCGCGGAGTTGTCGAGGGCTTCTACGGGACTCCGTGGAGTCACGAGGTCCGCATGTCGCTTCTGGATTTCTACGGACGCCATAAGATGTGTGACTATCTCTACGGTCCGAAGGATGATCCCTATCACAGTTCACCTTACTGGCGTCAGCCTTATCCGGAGGATCAGGCCCGCAATATCAAGGAGCT
This sequence comes from uncultured Muribaculaceae bacterium, assembly GCA_910586475.1. Classification (GTDB taxonomy): domain Bacteria; phylum Bacteroidota; class Bacteroidia; order Bacteroidales; family Muribaculaceae; genus Paramuribaculum. The sequence goes on from CAJUHM010000030.1 coordinate 2,736, forward strand.
TGTAGAGGCGGCGAAGCGCAATCGCGTCAATTTTATCTGGGCGATCCATCCCGGAAAGGATATCCGCTGGAATAAGGAGGACTATGATTCGCTTGTCAATAAGTTCAATATGATGTATGATCTCGGAGTTCGTTCATTTGCAGTGTTCTTCGATGATATCGACGGGGAGGGAACGAATCCTGAGCGCCAGGTTGAGCTTCTCAATAATCTGACAACGGATTTTGTCAAGAAAAAGGGAGATGTCACCAATCTGATTGTCTGCCCTACGGATTATTCCCAGCTCTGGGCGAAGCCGGGTCCGAACGGCCCTCTTGCGGTTTATGGCCGTGGGATGAATCCTGATGTCGAGGTTTTCTGGACCGGCGCGGTTGTATGCAGCGACCTTACGCATGAGACTCTCGATTTTATCAATTCGCGAATCAAGCGTCCGGCTCTCTACTGGTGGAACTATCCTGTGACTGACTATTGCAAGCATATTCTGATGCAGGGTCCGGTCTACGGTCTCGACACGACGCTTACTTCGAAGGAGGTTGCGGGCGTTGTCAGCAATCCGATGGAGCATGGCGAGGCTTCGAAGCTTGCTCTCTACGGAGTCGCCGATTACTCATGGAACACTCCTGCCTACAATGCGATCGACAACTGGGAACGAGGACTTGTCGAGCTGATGCCCGATGCGGCTGATGCCTACCGGACGTTTGCGATCCATTCGACTGACACGGAGACGGGCTATCGCCGCGATGAATCGTGGGAAACAACAATCTTCCCGTTCAACAAATATACTCAGGAGCAGTTCGATGCCCTGAAGTCGGAGTTCAATAAGATTACGGGCGTGGAGGCCAAGATCCTTAAGGACGGCAACAATCCCGCTCTGGTCAAAGAGATGAAACCGTGGCTCGCAGAGTTTACGAAGCTCGGTAAACGCGGTCTTGCTACTCTTGATCTGATCAAGACTTATGAGAAGGGCAATGATTCGATTTTCTGGCAGGACTATATGGTTACGCTGATGACTCCGGAAGAGGAGTCGGCCTACAATAGCCATAAGGTCGGCACGATGAAGCTTCAGCCGTTCTATGAAAATGCGATGAACGGAATGATCAAAGGTTTCTACAAGCGTGTGAGCGGCCGCGCTCCGGCGATGTATGAAGGTATCGGAACGTTCCCCTATCTGAAGCCGTCGCAGATCGCTCCGATGCTCGACAACGATCCGAAGTCGTTCTTCTCGACTCAGGAGGCTCAGGGTCCGGGTTCGTGGTTCGGTCTCGACCTGCAGACTGTGCGGCCGATCGATGAGGTTGTTCTCGTCCAGGGCCGCAATTCGGTTGATGACGGTGACTATTTCGACAATGTAGTGATCGAAACGTCGGTCGACGGTAGGAGCTGGACGGCACTGAGTCCGGAGCTTGCCAAGACTTATGAATATACGTGGAAGGGTGAGCCGGTCGATGCTCGCTATCTGCGTCTGCGCCGTCTGGATTCGGACCGCAAGTCGTGGGCTTCTGTGCGCACTCTCCATATCAATCCTCTGACACCGGAGCGTCTCGGAATGAAGATCGAATCGAAGGATGTCGAGTCGTCGCTGAAGGCGTTTGACGATAATCCTACGACATGGACGGCTCTCAATGGTTCGATTGATTTCTCGCGCCTGACCGGCACGAATGATCTTGTCCTGCTGATGGCGGACATGATGGGTGCTGTCACTGTTGAGCAGTTTGACCAAAAGGGCCGCGAGGTGGCTTCGATGGAGGTCAAGACTCCGTATGCCACGGTTGCTCTTTCTCCGAAGGCTTCAATGATCAAGGTTAAGGGGCATGCTCGTCTTTTTGAGCTGATTCAGCGTTGATAGTCCGGGGTCATATAATGATTTGAAAACCGGGGTGCGGCAGTGGGCCGCGCTCCGGTTTTTTTTGAGATGAGCCGTCAGGGGAGGCGGGGAGGGCGTGATATAAAAAGAGTGACGGTGTGTCAGAACTCTGACACACCGTCTGCAAGCTGTAAAAAAGGATTATGAATGTTTTTTAGAGGAGATCCTTATTTATCATTTGTCGAGATGTTCGTACTGGAGGGTCAGGGTCGGCTGGTCGCAGACTTCAGCCGGACCGAAGTACTGGATTGGTCCGGGGTAGATGTAGCAGGTTTCCTGAGCCCATTTGTCGCGTTTTGCGACGAAGCGCTGGAAGGGTTTGCCGTCGAGACGAACGAGAGCTTTCTGAATTACGGGTTTGAGCTGTCCGTGGCGGCGCTCCATGTTGAACATCATCGAGATGGGTACACCACCGGCAAGCCACTGAACAGAGGGTTTGGTGAGGTTGCGGAGTGATGAGATGTAGCCAGTGACACCGGCGTTGATGAGGTTGGCAGCGTTGTAGCCGAGAGCGTAGCAGTAGTCGGCGTCGAAGTTTGAGGGAGCTGCGCAACGTCCTTCGTAGCCGAAGAAGTGGTGCTGGGGTGCGAATTTGCCAACGAACTTACCTTCTTTCGCCATTTCCTTGAGACGGTTGGCAACCATTTCGGAAAGGAGTTTTTCGGTTTCGATGAGCGAAACCTGTACGTTTCCGTGGGGGTCGCGGTCGAGGCTGAGCTGACGGGCAACTCCTTCAGGGAGCGAAGCGTAGACTTTGGCGTTTTTGTCGCAGAGGTTGTCGAGGACATACTGACGCTGTTCGGGCCAAGCTTTTTCGGCGAAGTCGGGAGTGCGAGCGAGGAGGTCGTTGAGTTCGGCGATGAGGTTTTTCATTGCGGGGATGAACTCGATCAGACCTTCGGGGATGAGGACAGTTCCGTAGTTGTCACCTTTGGCTGCGCGTGCGGCTACGATGTCGGCGATGTAGTTGACGACGTCCTGGAGAGTGAGGTTTTTGTCTTCGACTTCTTCAGAGATTATGCAGACGTTGGGCTGGGTCTGGAGGGCACATTCGAGTGCGATGTGGGAAGCAGAGCGTCCCATGAGCTTGATGAAGTGCCAGTATTTTTTAGCGGAGCGGCAGTCGCGCTGGATGTTACCGATGAGTTCGGAGTAGACTTTAGTAGCGGTGTCGAATCCGAAAGAAGCTTCAACGACTTCGTTCTTGAGGTCGCCGTCGATAGTTTTAGGAGCACCGATTACCTGAACGCCGGCGCCGATTTCCTTGTAGTATTCGGCGAGGACTGCGGCATTGGTGTTGGAGTCGTCGCCACCGATGATCACGAGGGCAGTGATTCCGAGCTGTTTGAGGATTTCAAGACCTTTGTCGAACTGTTCTTTGGTTTCGAGTTTGGTACGTCCGGATCCGATTATGTCGAAACCGCCAGTGTTGCGGTATTCGTCGATTGTGTCGGCAGTGAGCTCAACATACTTGTGGTCAACGAGTCCGCCGGGTCCCATGAGGAATCCGAAGAGCCGGCTGTCTTTGTTGATTTTCTTGATGCCGTCGAAGAGTCCGCTGATAACGTTGTGTCCGCCGGGAGCCTGACCGCCTGAGAGGATCACACCAACATTGATGGGCTTGCCTACGCCGGGCGCGGGGTTTTTCTCGAAACGGATTTCGGGAAGCCCATAGGTGTTGGGAAACAGTTTCTTGATCTCTTCCTGGTCGGCCACAGACTGGGTGGGGTTTCCTTCCACGGCGATAACAGAGCCGGTCAGAGAAACAGGAAGTTTGGGCTGATAAGCCGCGCGGGCAATTTGCAGAGCGCTTTTCTTCATGTTGAAAGATGTGAAATATTAAAAGGTTGATAATTAGTCGTTTGTGGCGAGGTGGGCAGCTCGGGCCTACTTCGCAATGCAAATTTCGTAAATATTTTTGTTATTAGCAATTGCGAGGCAAATTTTTACAATAATTATGTGACGGTGACGGCGGTGTGAGGCCAAGAGGGGAGATTGAGCCCTGGAGATTTTTCGGGTTAAAAAAAATGACAGCGTCCGGGATGCGCTTGGCGCGGGTGGACGCTGTCGTTATCGGGTTGTATATGACTGATGTCGGTCTTATTTTACGACGTCGTTGAGTTCGGCACCGGGTTTGAATTTGACCTGTTTGCGTGCGGGGATTTCGATAACTTCTTTTGTGCGGGGGTTGATTCCTTTGCGTGCGCTTTTTTCGGCCACGGCGAATGTTCCGAATCCGACCAGTGCGACTTTGTCACCATTTACGAGCTGTTCGCTGATAGTGTTGATTGTTGCGTCAAGTGCGGCTTTGGCCTGGACTTTCGAGAGTCCTGCTTTTTCTGCGATTGAGTTGATTAGCTCTGTCTTGTTCATGGGTTTTTGGGTTAGAAAAATATGAATGAAATAGTTAATTGTTCTGAATTGGACCGATTCGGTCCGAAAGGGATACAGCGGGAGGGCCAAGTGCAGACAGTCAAGGTTTCAGGAATGATGTTCAGGTAGTAGGATTTAAAGGATCAATGCGGTAAAATCTTGTTGAAGTCCGTCCGGAAGGTTGCATCCAACTGACAATGGGTTTCTGACACTGTCCGAAATTATAATTGCTGAAGATTCGGGAGATAAGATTCTATCGTAGAATCCCGTAATTAAATTTAAAACAGTTTCTTCGACTGCGCAAATATAGAAATAATAATTCAAGCATCACAATAAAATCAAAAAAAAATGCCAAAAAATTAAATAATTGTTGTCAAGGGGATGCAAATAGCATGAAATCGGCGGGAATTTTGTAATTTTGTAAGTCATATAGTCTCTTAATATAGTTTCCAATGAGCCAGTTCAGCAATGTCGTCCGGTCTTTGCCGCCGGTGACAAAAAATCTGATAATAATCAATTCCCTTATCTGGATTGTGATGATGGTGTTTCCGGCGCGCACGGGAGACCGTCTGATGGAAGTTTGTGCGCTTCACTATTTCGAGGCACCGGATTTTAATCCGGCGCAGTTGTTTACGTATATGTTCATGCATTCGACTGGTAGCCTGACGCACATTCTGTTCAATATGTTTTCACTTTTTATGTTCGGAATCGTGCTTGAGCGTCTGCTCGGGTCGAAGCGTTTTCTGTTTTACTATCTTTCGTGCGGAGTCGGCGCGGCTATGATTCAGGAGGGTGTCTGGGCGTTGACGCTGGAGAATATGATTGTCGATAAGCTTGCGGTTATGAACCATACGTCGGCGGATCTGATGCGGACGTATCTGTCAACGATGCCCGGCCAGATGGCTGCGAATCTGAATTTCTTTACGACTGTCGGGGCTTCGGGCGCGATCTACGGGATTCTGCTTGCTTTCGGAATGCTTTTCCCGAACCGTCCGCTTTATCTGATGTTTATCCCTGTTCCGGTCAAGGCTAAGTGGATGATTGTCGGTTTTGTTGTTTTCGAGCTTCTTATCGGTATCAGTACGGCTAATGACGGAGTGGCTCATTTCGCTCATCTGGGTGGAATGCTTGTCGGTTTCCTGATGCTTCTCTACTGGAAGAAGACCGGAGTTGTGAACGGTCCTTATTATTGATCGGATGGAGCGGTTTGACTGGCGACGCAGTGTGGCCGGACGGGCGGGCGGTTTGTTTTCCCGCCGATCGGCAATCACATGGATTCTGGGAATCAATGTGGCTGTTTTCGTTGTGTTGCGTCTGGTCGGAGCTGCCGGTCTGCTGAGCGGCCATGAGGAGTGGGTCGGGGCGTGTGTCAATTCGCTTGGTCTGCCTGGGTCGTTTGCCGGTCTTGCGGCATGTCCGTGGACTGTTTTGAGCTATATGTTCGTCCAGTATGAGCCGACGCATCTTATTTTCAACCTTCTCTGGTTTGCACTTTTCGGGAGTTTCCTTCAGGGAAGTGCCGGAGTGAAGGGGCTTACGGCTGTTTATCTCGGCGGCGGAATCTGCGGGGCGGCGTTGTTTTTCCTTTATGGGGTCGCGGCGGGCTTTGCGGGCGCCGAAGGCGGGCTTATCGGAGCGTCGGCGGCTGTGATGGCGGTCGTTCTGGCGGCAACGGTTGTCGAGCCGGAACGTCGCATCTATCTGTTTCTGATCGGCCGAGTGCGCGTCAAATGGGTCGCTCCAGTCATGATCGCGATCTCTCTTGTTGGTTTCACCGGTGGGTATCCTGGGGGCAATGCGGCTCATCTGGGGGGCGCGATTGCCGGAATCGTGGCCGGTCTTCGTCTGCGATCTGTCGCTTCGTCGCGGCGTCATCGGCCTGCCGGAGGTATCGCCGATTGTGTGACGGAGAGTGACGAGGCTTATCTTGACCGTCTTCTCGATCGTGTCCGTGTCTCAGGCTTCGAGGCTCTTTCGCCATCGGAGCGGACGGAGCTGTTCAATCTGAGCAAGCGTTTGAGGAGGGGCAGTGGTCGTTAAGGATTCGTGGGCGTTTCCCGGATTAGGTTTTAATTGATCAAGTAGAACTATTTTAGCAGAGGAGAGATATTTGAAGAGAGGCATTTTTTCACCGGTCAGAAACCGCGTTCTGCGGTTGTTCGCGATGCTGACGAGCATTGTGACCGGTGTGTTATTGTTTGTCACGGGCTATGGGGGGATGGTCAATCCGCAGGACGGGGCAGTGTGGGCTGTCGGGGCAATGTTGTTTCCGCTTGTTCTCGGATGGTCGCTGTTTCTGCTTGTGGTCAATGTTGTCTGGTTTCGCCGGGCGGCAATCGTTACGGTCATTTCGCTGGCGTTTTCGATGTCGGCGATATTGACTTTCTGTCCGATGCATTTTTTTCGACCGACAGTCGCGGAGATCGAGCGGAGCGATGTGGCGAAGTTCAAGCTGATGACATATAATATGCTGAATCTCGATGATTTCTCGAAGGGCTACTGCGATCTCGAGGGTGGAAATCCGACGATAGAATATATTCTCCGTGAGAGTCCCGATATTGTTGTGTGTCAGGAGGGGATGCCTGTCCGGGCGGGAAAGAAGAATGTGACGGAGGATCAGTGTGCCCGTCTTGAGGCGGCGTACCCTTATATGCATGTGAATTCGCGTGGTATGGGGATTTTTTCGCGTTTTCCGGTCGAGGTCGATCTGATCCGTCATGAGGATCAGTGGCTATATGATGTGAACCGCTATGTGGTCGATCTGCCAGGGGAGAAGATCACCATTTTCAATCTGCATCTCCAGTCGCTCGGTCTGACAGCGGGAGACAAGGAGCTTTATCATCAGCTTACAAGCGGCAATGCGGAGGATGTAGGAGTGATCCGGACGTCGTTGATCTCGAAGCTGACGTCGGCACTCCGCAAGCGAGCTATCCAGGCACAGGTTGTCCGGTCGGCAGTCGATTCGACGGCTGGCTCAGTGATGGTGTGCGGCGATTTCAATGATATACCGGGCTGTTATGCCCAGCGACTTATTCTTGGCGACGATCTTCATGACGCGTATTGCGAGGCGGGTTTTGGCCCGGCGATCACGTATCATGCTGACCGGTTTTTTTTCCGAATCGACCATATCCTCTACCGTGGAAACATGAAGCCTCTTCGGTCGTGGGTCGGATCGAATCCGTCGAGTGACCATTTCCCCCTTATCGCGTGGTTTGAGCTGACGGGGAATGCTGGTCAAGGCAAAGAAGACAATGACAAATTAGCAACACATAAATAAAAAACCAATTATGATTAAACCGATTCTCACACTCGCGGCCTGTATCGTACTGCCGATCGCGTCGCACGCAGCAGGGAGTTCAACAAAGGGCGACAATCCGTTTCTGAAGCCCTATGAAACTCCCTACAACATTCCTCCGTTCGAGCAGATCCGCTATGAGCATTATCTTCCGGCACTTGAACAGGGCATAGAGGAGTATAAGGCCGAAATTTCGGCCATTGTCCGCAATCGCGCCACTCCCGATTTCGAGAATACGATTCTCGCTATGGAGAAGGCCGGCCGTCTGCTGAACCGCGTGATGACTGTCTTCTCGGCGCTTGACGAGACTGAGTCGTGTCCGGAGATGGTTGCCATTTCCGAGAAGGCTTATCCGATGTATTCGCAGGTCAATGACGAGGTCATGATGAACGCTGGTCTTTTCAAGAAGGTCAAGCAGGTCTATGACAACCGCAAGAAGCTGAAGCTCGATGCGCAGCAGATGCGTGCGGTCGAGCAGGCTTACAAGCAGTTTACCCGCAATGGCGCTCTTCTTTCGGAGTCAGACAAGAATGAGCTTAAGAAAATCAATACGGAGCTGACGGATCTTTTCCTGCTGTTCAACAAGAATCTTCTGAACGACACGAATGCATTTGAGCTTTATGTCGGCACTGAGTCAGAGCTGGCCGGTCTTCCGGCCTCGTCAGTGGCTCAGGCCGCAGAGGCAGCGTCGGCCGCCGGAAAACCGGGACAGTGGCTTTTCACGCTTCACGCTCCGAGCCGTCTGCCGTTGCTGCAGTATGCTGATAACCGCGCTCTTCGTCAGAAGATGTATGAGGGTTATATCAATCTGGCGTCGTCGGGACAGTATGATAACCGTCCGGTCATCAACCGCATTCTCAAGGCTCGCGCCCGTAAGGCACAGCTTCTCGGATTTGAGAATTTCGCTGCTTATGCGACCGACAATGTCATGGCCAAGACACCGCAGGCCGCTGAAGATCTTCTGCTCGAGATCTGGCGTCCGGCCGTGAACCGAGTGGCAGACGAGGTCAAGGAGATGCAGGCGCTTGCTGACCGTGAGGGCGCGGGAATCAAGATCGAGCCGTGGGACTATTATTACTATGCCGAAAAGGTTCGTCGCGACAAATACAACCTCGACGAAGATGAGGTCAGAGCCTATTTCTCGCTTGACAATGTCAGAGAGGGTATCTTCTCGATGGCCAAGCGTCTCTATGGCGTCACATTCACTGAACTGCCCGACGCCCCGAAGTATAATCCGGAGGTTAAGGTCTATGAGGTCAAGGATGAGAAGGGAGAGCATGTCGCTGTGTTCATGACGGATTATTTCCCCCGTGCGTCGAAGCGTCAGGGAGCGTGGATGAGCGAGTTCCAGGGCGCGTTCTGCGATCCTGACGGCAAGAGCCAGCGTCCGATCGTGTTCAATGTCGGCAATTTCTCGAAGCCATCGGGCGATATGCCTGCGCTGCTGACTCTCGACGAGGTCGAGACGATGTTCCATGAGTTCGGCCACGGTCTCCACGGTATGCTGACACAGGCAAAGCTTCGCAGTCAGGCCGGTACGAATGTGGACCGCGATTTCGTTGAGCTGCCTTCGCAGATCCATGAGCACTGGGCTCTTGAGCCGGAGCTCCTGAAGACTTATGCCCGCCACTATAAGACAGGTGAGGTCATCCCCGACGAGCTGATCAGCAAGCTTGAGGCGGCGTCGACCCATAATCAGGGATTTACAACCACCGAGCTTGTCGGAGCTGCGCTGCTCGACCTGCAGTATGGCAAACTGAATCCTGATGGAGACACTGATGTCTCGGCTTTCGAGAAGGGTGTGGCCCAGAGTCTGGGAATGCCTGCCGAGGTGCAGTTCCGTTATCGTAGCCCTTATTTCCGTCATGTATTCGGAAGCGACGGTTATGCTTCAGGCTACTATACTTACCTTTGGGCGGAGGTTCTCGACACAGATGGCTTTGAACTCTTTAAGGAGAAGGGCGTTTTCGATCCTGAAACGGCCCGCAAGTTTAAGGAAACGGTTCTTGAGTCGGGTGGCAGCGAAGATCCGATGGATCTCTATGTCAAGTTCCGCGGCCATCGTCCGAGTGTTGACGCGCTGCTTCGCAACCGCGGTCTGGCACCGGTGAAGACGCCGACTCCGAAGAGCGATGTGCTTCCGCAGGCCGGCGGAAAGTAAAGACTTAGACCCCGTTGACAAATATTTGGGGTACGGGGTCCTGTAAGAAATATCCGAAAAAACGGGGATACTGAGTCGAGACTCGGTTTCCCCCGTTTTTTTTTCGAATGTTTCAGAGGGATGAATATGGGATTGAGAAGGTGTCGCCACCAAATAGGGTTCCGGAGTCGAGTCCGGCTTTGAGCCATCGTCGCCGCTGGGCGGAAGTGCCGTGGGTGAAAGCCTCCGGAGCAACTGATCCGCGGGCTTTTGTCTGGAGGTAGTCGTCGCCTATTTTTATCGCGGCATCGAGGGCTTCGTCGATGTCGCCGGGCTCGAGTGAGCCGAACATACGGTTGTCGTATCGCGCCCAGACGCCGGCGAGGTAGTCGGCCTGCAGTTCGATGCGAACGCTTTCGCGGTTGGCGTCGGTCTGAGACATGCGGCTCATGCGGTCATGAGTCTGATCGAGAGTCCCGAGCAGGTGCTGGACGTGGTGGCCGACTTCATGGCCTATTACATAGGCGTAGGCGAAATCTCCGTCTGCGCCGATGTCGCGCCGCATGTTTTTGAAGAAGTCGAGGTCGATATATAGCTTTTCGTCGGCCGAGCAGTAGAACGGTCCCATAGCAGATGTTCCTGTTCCGCAGGCTGTGCTGACGGAGCCGTTGTAGAGGACAAGAGTCGGAGGTGTGTATGTCAGCCCGTTCCGGCGGAATATCTCAGACCACACGTCTTCGGTTCCGGCAAGAATCTGGGCGGAGAATGCTGCAAGGTCTTCGTCGTCGGCAGCGGAAGCTGCGGTCTGTTGCAGAGGCGAAGAGTTCTGGAGCAGTTGTCCGGCGTTCTGGCCGATATAGTCCGTCAGACTACCTCCGGAGAGCATGTAGACAATGCCTCCGATTATTAATGCTATTACACCGCCGCCAGCGGCTTTGCCGCCGATGCCGCGTCGGTCTTCGACGTTCGAGCTGCGGCGTCGTCCGTTGAGATTCATATTGAGAACGTTTTTAAGGATAAACGCGGCAGTGGTCGGCAGGGTTTATCTGACTGCAACTTTCACAGTAACTTCGGCAGTCGCGACAATGTAGATGCCGGCGGGAAGTCTCACTTCAGATTCCGGATTGGCTGCAGCTTTGTGTATCAGAGTCCCGTCAGTTGAATAGACCGAGAAGCTGACAGGTCCGTTCTTGAGCGAGTTGACGAGGATTCCTCCCTCGGCGGAAGTTACTGTGATTTCAGTGTCGGCTGCAGCTTCGATAGTCTTGATTCCGGCAACGGGAAACTGTTCGGCAGCTATCTCAATGATTTCAGTGGCGGCAGACCATCCGGGAGATGATTCGTAGATGCTTTTGAGTCCGGGGAGGACGTAGAGGGTGAACGATTTGTCGTTGAAGTCGGCAGCGCATGCCGGCGGAACTACAGCACTGCAATAGACGTCGGGAGTCTTGAATGAATGACTTCCGACACTTTGCAGAGTCGATGGGAGTATGATCATGTTGATTTTTCCAGAATTGTAGAACGCGTTGTCGGCGATATCCTCGATGCCTTCGTGGAGGATTACATTTTCGAGAAGCCCGTTGAGTCCAAAGGCATATTTTTTGATAACCCTGACCGCTTCGGGAATTTCAAGAGTCCTGATTGCTGATCCGTTGAGGAAATATGACGGGATGGTGGCGGCGTTGTCGGGCAGTGAGATCGATTTGAGCATTGGAGAGTCGTTGAAAATCTGTTCGCCGAGACTCTGACAGTTGCCGGTGAATTCAACTTCTTCGAGTGAGGTTGAAAAGAATGCTTTGTCGGCAATCGCTTCCATTTCGGGAGGAAATACCACTTTTTTCAGAAAAGTGCCGCTGAAAGCTGCTTCCCCGATGCGTCTGATTGTTGAGGGAAGCCGTAATTCCGAAGCAGAGAACGCACCGTAGAAACAATAGTCCGGAATCTCTTCGATACCCTCGGGGAATGAGAAGCTGTCGCCACGGTTCTCATAGGCGAGGTTGCATGTGTAGAATGATCCTTCGCCGAGGGTTTTGAGAGATGCCGGAAGTTTCATTTTTGTCACCATAGTGTTGCGGAATGAATACGCTCCGATTGCTTCGAGATTCGAAGGCAGCACAATTTCATTGATGTCAAGAAATGCGTGTTCGCCTTTCTGTATGTCAGCATCAAAGAATGCGTAATCGGGTATTTTGTTGCCTTCAAACGAAGCTTTCGAGATGTCGAGGAATTTGAGCGACCCATAATAGGCTCCGTCCCAGGCGACGCGGAGGTCGCTGAGATTCATCGGACCGGCAACAGTCAGGGAGTCGAGTTCTCTTGCTTCTGTTCCAATCATGTTGCTTAGCTGACCAGCAGCGTTAACGAAAACTGTTTTGTTGGAAGCTGAAAGTGAGAATGTCGAAGTGGCGATCAATGCTACAGCTAAAGCGGTATATTTCATATACATAAGAGGTGTTTTATTTTACATTTGAAAACTTGTATGTGATTTTTGCTCCAGATTTATTGCATGCTAAAGCAATATATATACCTTCCGGAAGCTGAGAGGTCGGTATGGTGACAGAATTGTTGTCAGCAGAAAAAGATTGCATGTAAACGGTCTTATAGTCTAAACAGGAAACAATTGAAATTTCGAAATCAGATGTATTATTTATACTACGGGAAACAATGAGATCTCTGTTAGCTAAAGAGAATTGCAGTTCTTCCGAAGAATAATTTGAATATAATTCTTCAAAATTTGTGGTGTACGGAATTCTGTAAAAAGAAAGGTAGTTGGTCAAAAGAGGAGAAGATGTGTAATACTGAGGTGTTTCTGTTTTTAATCTATCTTTTTGTTGTGCATAGATAAAAGCTTCCTCTATTGATACATTACCATCGTTGTCGGAATCAGCATTTACTTCTGTCCCATAAGGCGTAGCTCCATTCATTGCACATGTCCAGTGATAGACGAATTCATCATACTTGAACAATACATCTCCGAGCGGTTTTGTGAAGTCCATGTAAACGCCGGAGGTTTCATCTGGCGCGCAGGCTGTTGCAATGCTTATATTGGGTAAGTGTTTCAGATGTTCCACAAAACCGCCTGAATAACATTGTCCCATTACGATAGTAACAAAAACGTTTCGTTTTATTAACGGTTCCAGCCATCGGATTAAATCAAACGCGTAGATTTTTTCATTATTCCATAAGTTTATATATGATTCTCCATCTTCATCTCTTCCTCCATGGTCAATAACATAGATGAATAAGTGGTCTAATTCCTTTAATGTAATGTCTAAGTTATGGAATAAATTGTTTATTAAAGAGTATGAGGCAGGATCGATACGATCTGTTTCGCCATCGCCATCAATGTCATTCGGGACAGCTTCGTCCTGTCCTTCTGGAATGGTGATTGTACTTCCGTATTGGATACCTCCATCAGCGATATGTACATGAATGTTTTCTTTGTGGATTAAATAGTGCTTAGATAATGTCTGATAAATAAATGCGCAATCATTCCAATATCTATAGTAGTTCCATGAAGGATCAATCCCGCCACTTAATATTAATGCATGAGTTTTGCAACATGTTCGGTGAGAGACATGAGATGTAAATGGCACAGGACTTTCTTCTATAATCATGGGGTCTTGTTGAAGCGGAAATTGATTGAATGAAACTTCAAGAGGACTTAATCCATCCGGAAACTCAGGCGGGAGGTTTTGACGCGTTACCTCAGGAGATATGCTTTCAACTGCCCCTTCAAATTGTTTAGGGTACTTAAGGACATAACATTCGTGTTCCCAGTTCATTGATGGTTGAGCGTCGACGAAGATTATAAGAGAGTCAGCAGTTGGCGAATCACTGATGTAATAATCGGCAGGTTTACCTGTAAAAAGCTTTTTTGCAGAATCTAAAGCATCTGTTGGTGTAAGAGTAGTTCCTTGAAGAGTTATAGCCCCAAACGAAAATAGGTAGAATAACAATACTACCTTAGGTAAAATACACTTTTTCATGGTGATAATATTTGGCTTGGTGGCTAAATTAATAGAAATTATGCAGTCTGCCTTGTTTTTTTTGTTAAAAAAACAAAAAACTATAGATTGGTAAAAGGCGATGAAATCCAATACTTTGGTGTGTTAAGTCGCGAACTCGTATTGGTGAGGATTGGTCAGAGGGTGACGCGGACGGCTTCGATGGAGTGGCCGAGGAAAATGGCCGCGAGCCGGGTGAAGTCGTCGGGGTTTTCGGTTGTGGAGAATGTGCAGGAAGCGTTGCGGGTGCAGCGCGACTCGATTTCGGGATGCCGGCGTAGGTAGTCGGCAAGGGATTCGGCCACGATGTCGCCCTGGGTTATTACGCTGGCTGATTCGGGGACGTGACGCCGGATGTTGTCATAGAGGAGGGGATAGTGTGTGCAGGCGAGGAGAACGGTGTCGACGCGGGGGTCTTTTCCCATTAGTGCGCTGACGTATTTTCTGACAAAGAAGTCAGCTCCTTCGCTGTCCGACTCGTCGTTTTCGACAATCGGCACGAGCATTGGGCATGCTTGCGAAACGGTTGTGAAGTCGGGATAGAGCTTGCTGATTTCAAGATCGTAGGATCGGGATCGGACGGTTCCGTTTGTTCCGAGTACGCCGATGACACCTGAATGTGTCAGCTCGCCGATTTTTTCGACGGTCGGCCGGATGACACCGAGGACTCTGCGTGAGGGGTCGATGTCGGGGAGATCGTTCTGCTGTATCGATCGGAGGGCTTTGGCAGATGCTGTGTTGCACGCGAGGATGACGAGCGGGCATCCCTGAGAGAAGAGGTGTCTGACGGCTTCAAGGGTGAATCGGTAGACGACGTCGAACGAGCGGGGGCCATAGGGGGCTCGGGCGTTGTCGCCGAGGTAGAGGTAGTCGTAGTCCGGGAGGAGTTTGCGTATCTGTCGCAGGATCGTCAGCCCTCCATAGCCGGAGTCGAAAACGCCGATAGGTCCATTAAACGGTAACTTTCCATTCATGGATGCAAAGTTACCGATTTTTCGGGGACGGGGAAAAGAAACGGGCTGAAAAATCAGCGCTGAGGATCGAATCCCTGTGAGCGCAGGGCGTCGAGCATGCGGTAGTTCATCGCTTCGGAGTAGTAGGATACGATGTGTGAGGCCCAGTCGTTGGATGTCTGACTTCCGCTTCGGGTTGAGTTGTAGCGGGAGATTTCGTTGTCGTAGGCTGTCAGGGCTTCGAGGAGAGTGGAGTCTGGGGCGTAGGTGTTGCGGTGGATGACGGCCTGAAGCGGCTGTTTCGGTTTGAGGTCCGGGAGCTCGCGTGGGACTCCGATGGCGAGTCCGCAGACGAGCCAAACGCCTTTGGGTAGGTTGAGGAGTGCGGCGGTCTGTTCGGGGGCGGCAGTCCGTGCGTAGCCGATGCAGCATGTAGCGAGTCCGAGGGAGCATGCTGCTGTCACGGCGCTCATCATTGCGAGTGAAGCGTCGACAGCTCCGAGGATCAGTCCGTCGGCAGTTTTGTTGATGTCTGGCATTTCGACGCTTTTTTCGGCGGCGATCAGGCTGATTTTGTGGAAGTCGGCGCAGAATGCGAGGAAGTGGTCGCAGGTTTTGATCTGCTTCTGTCCTGTCAGTTCATAGAGGCGCAGTTTGAGTTCGGGATCGGTTATGTCGATGACGGAAAACTGCTGTCCGTTGTAGCTTGTCGGGGTGTTGCGTATGGCCTGGAAGATGAAGTCGAGCTGATCGTCGGAGATTGCTTCGCGTTCATAGCGTCGGATGCTGCGTCGCTGCAATAGGGTTTCTTTTACAGATTTCATGGGTTGGTTTTTATTGTTGACATTACGGGCTGAAAACAATCGGGGTCGTCGGGAAGTTCGGTTCCCGGCGCTGGATGGGGTGCAGGAGGGAGGGAAAAGAGAAGTGGTGTGGCTGAAAAAAAAATATTAGGCGCTGTGTCAAAATTCTGAATTTTGACACAGCGCCTAAATTTCAGTATGGTATTGTGTGTGTTACCGGTTTAGTTATTTCTTGAAGAAACGGTTGTAGAGGCCCTGGAATCCCTGTCCGTGACGAGCTTCGTCTTTAGCCATTTCATGGACAGTGTCGTGGATGGCGTCGAGGTTGAGTTCTTTGGCGCGACGGGCGATTCGCATTTTGTCGGCATTAGCTCCGGCTTCAGCGGTCATTCGCTTCTCGAGGTTGGTCTTTGTGTCCCATACGCATTCGCCAAGGAGTTCAGCGAATTTAGAAGCGTGTTCGGCTTCTTCGATAGCGTAGCGTTTGAAGGCTTCAGCGATTTCGGGGTAGCCTTCGCGATCGGCCTGACGAGACATTGCGAGGTACATTCCGACTTCGGTGCATTCGCCGTTGAAGTGTGCGAGGAGGTCTGCGCGCATTTCGTCGTCGGTGTCGCGAGCGACTCCGATCACGTGTTCGGTTACGAATTCGAGTTCGGCTGTTTCGTCAACTTCTTTGAATTTGCTTTTGGGTGCGCCGCAGAGGGGGCATTTTTCGGGAGCTTCGTTGCCTTCGTGAACATAACCGCAAACGGTGCAGATGAATTTCTTTGACATGATTGTAGATAATTTTTACGTTAGTTATTGAATTTGGTTTTTAGTTTCTATGACTGATTCGCCGCGCATTCCGGACAAATTCCTTTATAGGAGAGGTGGACGGCCTTGACTTTGAATCCGTCCGGAGCATCCGGAAGATCGGGGACTGGCAGGTCTGTCACGCGGTTGCAGAGGGTGCAGAAGAAGTGGCTGTGGGGAGAGGTGTTGAAGTCGTAGCGGGTCGATTCGCCGTCGAGGGTGAGAGCTTCGAGCTTATGGGCCTTTTCGAGCAGCCGGACAGTGTTGTAGACTGTCGTGCGTGACATTGTCGGGTATTCCGGCAGGAGTCCGGTGTAGATGTCGTCCACGGTGGGGTGGATGAGGTTGTCTGCCAGAAAGCGGACAACGGCCAGTCGCTGATGGGAAGGTTTGATACCGGCATCGGCAAGCATGGTTTTCAGGTCGGACAACTGCTTCATTGTAATTTGTTCAAGTTTGAAATCATTACAAAATTAGAATAAATATTTTTACTGGCAAAATTTTTTGTCGGAATGTTTCGGTATTTAACCTGGTTTAACATGTCGGTCGTCGCGAGGGCCGTCAGCAAAGCGGGGGGAAGAAAGCGTCGGGTATGTGGGTCAGAGTGTGGCCTTTTTCCGGAGATCCGATGACGGCGATGATGTCGAAGCGGTATTCATAGGGTATCGAGAAGCGCTGGAGGAAAGAGTCGGCGGCGCGGACGATGCGTCGGATTTTCTTGTCGTCGATCGCGTCGAGGGCGTCGTCGAGGTTTGTCGAGCGCGTTTTTACTTCGACGAAGATCATGCGGTTGCCTTTGACGGCAATGATGTCGATTTCGCCGGCAGCAACTCGCGAGTTTCGCTCCATTACTTTATAGCCTTCTGCGATCAGGTGGTCGCGGGCGATCTGCTCGCCCCATGCTCCGAGGTCGTTGTGTGTAGCCAAGGTGTCTTTAGTTTTGGAATAATAGGCATTGAAAGTAGCAAATATAGCGAAAAAATAGTTTTTACGGAAAGGAGTGCGGGAAAAAGGCTTCAAATGGCTGTCGGACTGCTTTCTTTCATCGGAAATTCTTCGTAAATTTGCAATCCAACAAACTCTCTAAGCTTGGTCAATGAATGAATCAGATTGTCATCGCGGGATTGTCGAGCGAGTCGCAGACGGAGAAATGACAGTCGCTGTCGGGAACGGCGGCGATTCGTGTGACGGATGTTCGCTCGGGCGTGTCTGCGGACTGTCCGGTGTGACGCGATTCAGTCTGAAAAATGAAGGCGGGTTCAAAGCTGGAGACCGCGTGCGCCTGACACCTTCCGAGGGCTCGAGATATGTTGCAGCGTTGTTGCTTGGCGGGATTCCGGTCCTGTTGCTTGTCGCAACGGCGGCAGGAGCAAGTCTTGCCGGTCTTGATGAGGATCTTATGGCGCTTGCCTGTGTGGCGACGGGAGGATTTTATTTTGTCTTGCTGCGTCTTTTAGGGCGTAGGGCTGACCGGTCTGTCAGATGGAGAGTCGAGAAGATCTGCGACTGATCTGCGGGACAGGATTGTCAAAGTTGTTCTGATAGGGAAAAAGAGGCTTACAGATATGATATATTGCATCAGTGAGATAGTTTTACCGGCTGCGGCTCTGGGAGTGCTCGGGGCTTTGGCGGCGGTTTTGCTTTGTGTTGTCGTCAAACGCTTTGCCGTAGTGGAGGATGACCGAATCGGAATGGTCGAGGAACTCCTGCCCGGAGCGAACTGCGGGGCGTGCGGGCTGCTTGGCTGTCACGATTTTGCAGTCGAGTGTGTGCGCCGCGGCGGTCCGGAGGGTATTGTCTGTCCGGGCGCCGGAGAGGAGAAAATGAGTCAGATCGCCGGCATCTTCGGCAAGGATGGCGCAGGAAAGGCGGCGAGGAATATAGCGGTTGTCGGTTGCGGCGGCGCATACGCGCATCGTTTTCCGGCAGCTATCTACAGCGGGCCGAAGCTGTGCAGGATCGAGAGCCGGATCGGATCTGGCCCGATGAGCTGCAGCTATGGCTGTCTGGGATGCGGCGACTGCACGTCGGTCTGTCCGTTCGGTGCGATCCGGATCGATCCCGTGAGCCGTCTGCCGCTGGTCGACGAGGGTGGATGCACCGGGTGCGGGAAATGTGTCGAAGCGTGTCCCCGCAACCTGATCTCTCTCCGTCCTCAAGGTCCGAAGGGTCGTCGTGTGTGGGTCGGATGTTCGAACCGACAGCGCGGGGCAGTGGCGCGCAAGGGGTGTTCGGTCGCCTGCATCGGCTGCGGAAAGTGTGTCAGGACGTGTCCGTTTGATGCGGTCGAGGTGCGCGACAATCTTGCGGTGATCGATCCGGCGAAATGCCGTCTGTGCCGGAAGTGTGTCGCGGCGTGTCCTACGGGAGCTATCATGACGTCGAATTTTCCGGCGGCTTTGTCAAATCAGTGAAGAGTTTCTGAAAGAGTGTCTGGATTTAAAGCGTGTCAAACAATAAAGAAGAATGACTGATCGATTATGAAAAAGCTAACGTTTCGTCGCGGCGGCGTGAGACTGCCTGATTCCAAGCTGACAGCGGGAAAGCCTATTGTCGAAGTGGAAGCGCCGGAGGTCGCGGTTGTGGCTCTCGGTCAGCATATAGGGCGACCTGCGCGGGCTGTGGTCAGTCCCGGCGATAGGGTCGCGCGCTATCAGCTTCTTGCCGAAGCCGACGGTTTTATTTCGGCTAATATTCATTCTCCGGTCACGGGGACTGTCAAAAGTATCGGTCCTGTCTGTGGGGCGAATGGCTACGATATTGATGCGATCATCGTCGAGTCGACCGAGGAGGACCGCGATTCCGATCGGGCGATGATGCCTGTGAGGGTGCGTACGGATGTGGAGATTGCCGCGATGAGCCCTGACGAGATCAGGCGGGCAGTCCGTGGCTGCGGCATTGTTGGGCTTGGAGGCGCTACGTTTCCGACCGATGTCAAGCTGACGGTCCCCGAGGGAAAGAGTGCGGATGTGCTGATTGTCAACGGGGCTGAATGTGAGCCATATCTGACATCGGATCATGCGCTGATGCTCGAGTCGGCGGAAGAGATCCTAAAGGGTGTTGAAGCGGCACGCCGCGCCTGCGGAGCCGCGCAGGCCATTGTCGGGATCGAGGAAAACAAATGTGACGCACTCCGTCGGATGGCAGAGGCTGCGGGTGGTTATCCGGCGACAGAGGTTGTCGGGTTGCGAGAGCGTTATCCGCAGGGTGGCGAGAAGCAGCTGATCAATGCTGTCACAGGACGAGAGGTTCCGGCAGGGAAGCTCCCGATCGATGCGGGAGCGGTCGTTGTCAATGTCGGGACTGCCTATGCGATCTGGCGCGGGCTTGCCTATGGGGAGCCTCTTGTGAGGCGTATAGTAACAGTGACCGGTCCGGATGTCGAGGGGCGCGGGAATTTCAGGGTGTGGAACGGAACTGCTGTCGCCACATTGCTTGAACTTGCCGGCGCTTCGGCCGAACAGGGATCGAAGCTTGTTCTTGGAGGACCGATGATGGGTCACGCGGCGATCAATCCCGATGCGCCGACGATGAAGGGAACTTCCGGGGTCCTGTTGCTTCCGCCGTCGATGAGCGGACGTCTGGAGCCGGATGCATGTGTGCGCTGCGCGCGTTGTGTGAGTGTCTGTCCGATGGGGCTGGAACCGTATCTGATCTCTACGCTCTGTCGTTTCGGGCGTGTCAAGGAGGCTCGTGAGCATTCGATTGCGAACTGCATTGAATGCGGTTGCTGTAGCTATATATGCCCGTCGTCGCGCCCGCTGCTTGATTTTATCAGGCTCGGCAAGTCGAAACGCTGAGCGATTGCATCGCCGGATCATGAGGAAAAAGGAATGAATGGAAACAAATAATTGGATTGAAAGGATATAAATGAGCAGACTACTTGTTATTTCAGAGTCGCCGCATATTCACACCGGCGACACAACGCAACGGATAATGTGGCGGGTTCTGCTGGCACTTGTGCCGGCGTTTCTGTGCGCGGTCTATTCGTTCGGCATCGGGGCACTGATTGTTACGGCAACGGCGATGGCCGGATGTGTTGCCACGGAGTTCCTGATTGCGCGTTACATGCTCGGCCGCCGGGCTCCTTTTGTGTCGGTGTCCGCGATGCTGACGGGGGTGCTGCTTGCGTTCAACCTGCCGTCGAATCTGCCGGTGTGGATCGTACTGATCGGATCGGTCGTTGCGATCGGAGTCGGGAAGATGTCGTTCGGAGGGCTTGGGTGCAATATATTCAATCCGGCACTTGTCGGGAGGGTTTTTCTTCTGCTCTCATTTCCACAGCAGATGACGACGTGGCCTTTGCCGATCGTCAACCGGCTGAGATATGCCGACGCGCTTACCGGAGCCACGTCACTGACGCAGATTAAAGAGGGTGTGGCAGGAGCTGTCGACTGGGCCGGGGAGGCAATCGGCGCGACGGGCGGTTCGCTCGGAGAGGTCGCCGGATTCGCATTGATCGCCGGAGGACTGTATCTTCTTGCGACGAGGGTTATCACATGGCATATTCCGGTTTCCATGTTGCTTTCGGCCGGATTGTTTTCGTTAGTTATCGGCAACGACCCGTTTGTCGAGTTGCTTGGCGGCGGGCTGCTTCTCGGAGCGCTGTTCATGGCCACAGACTATGTCACATCGCCGATGAGCCACAGCGGAATGCTTCTATACGGAGTCATGATCGGTCTGATCACGGTTGTCATCAGGGAGTGGGGCGCGTATCCGGAGGGGGTGTCGTTTGCGATTCTTCTGATGAACGGCGCAACTCCGCTTATCAATCGCTACATGAAGCCGCGCAAGGTCGGGGAGGGCCGTCGTGATGGGTAATAAACGGGCGAAATCCACACCGGCAGCAATGGTCACCGTGCTGACGACGGTCTGTCTGCTGAGCGGCGCTCTGCTGTCGTGGCTTCATTCGCTGACGGCCGAACCAGTCGCAGTGGCTGAACGGGAGGCCCGCGTTGGAGCTATAGCCGAGGTGCTTCCGGCATTTGACAATGACCCTGTCAGCGATGCGGTCACGGTGGCTGTCGGCGGAGATGTTGATTCGGTCACTGTCTATCCGGCCCGGGATAACGGGAAGCTTGCCGGCGCGGCGGTGGAGTGCGTTTCTCAGGATGGCTTTTCGGGCGCGATCAGGATTATTTTCGGTTTCGATGCGTCGGGCGCGGTCACGGGCTATCGAGTGATGTCGCATGCGGAGACGCCTGGTCTTGGCGCAAAGATGGAGGAGTGGTTCAGAATGGATCAGGGACGGCGGTCGGTGATCGGACGCAATCCCGGAGAGTCTCCGCTGATGGTGAGCCAGGATGGCGGCGATGTGGACGGAATCACTGCTGCGACGATAACCTCCCGAGCATTCATCGGGGCTTTGCAGTGTGCGTATGAGGCATTCGAACAATTTAAACGCGAATAGAAATGAAGTTAGGAAGTATAATCTATAATGGCGTCGTCAGGGAGAATCCGACGTTTGTTCTGCTTCTTGGAATGTGTCCGACGCTTGGGACAACCGGGAGTGCGATGACAGGTCTGTCGATGGGTCTTGCGACGACGGGTGTGCTTTTGTGCAGCAATATGTCGGTGTCGGCGATCAAGCCGATAGTTCCGCCGGCGGTCAGGATTCCGGTCTATATTGTGTTGATCGCGACATTTGTGACAGCTCTGCAGATGCTTCTTGCGGCTTATCTTCCTTCGGTCAATGCGACGCTGGGGATCTTTATTCCGCTGATAGTAGTCAACTGCATTCTTCTCGGGCGTGCCGAGGCTTTCGCGTCGCGCAACAGTGTCGTGGCTTCGGCGGCTGACGGCGTCGGGATCGGGATCGGCTTTACGGTCGCGCTGACGCTGATCGGGGCGGTCAGAGAGGTTCTTGGGACAGGACGCATTTTCGGCGCGGAGGTCTATCCTGAGGAGTTCGGGTCGCTGGTTTTTGTACTTGCGCCCGGGGCGTTTATCGTTCTTGGTTTTCTGATGGCTCTCTACCGGAAACTGTTTCAGAGGTAAAAAAAATAGATATTATAGATATTAAGGAGCTATGATCGAGTATTTGTCAATTGTCATAGGGGCAGTTTTTGTCAATAATATTGTCTTTACCCAGTTTCTCGGGATCTGTCCGTTTCTGGGAGTGTCGAAAAAACTTTCGTCGGCCACCGGCATGGGTGCGGCTGTGGCGTTTGTCATGGTAATCGCGACGCTTGTCACGTGGGTTCTGCAGCGCTATCTGCTTGTGCCGTACGGGATGGATTATCTCCAGACGATTGTGTTCATTCTTGTGATCGCGGCTCTTGTTCAGACGCTTGAGATCATCATGAAGAAGAGCGTCCCGTCGCTTTATCAGGCTCTTGGAGTCTTTCTTCCGCTGATCACGACAAACTGCGCCGTTCTCGGGGTTGCGATCACTGTCGTCCAGAAAGATATGAGTCTTGTCACGTCGCTGGTCTATGCGCTGTCGTCGGCCGGCGGGTTCGCTCTTGCGCTTGTCCTTTTTGCCGGCATCCGTGAACAGCTTGAGCTGACGGATGTGCCGCGTCCGATGCGCGGGGCTCCGATCGCGCTTGTGTGTGCCGGATTGCTTGCGATGGCTTTTATGGGATTTTCTGGAATAAAAGCGGGATGACATAATAAAACGAATGTGAGGTCCGTTATTAGGAATGTTTCGGAAAAGCGGTTTCTACTGCGGTCGGCATGAGAGTCGTCGGGATAGGATTCCGCAATTACGGATTAGCACAGAATATCACCAATCAATAAATAATAAGCTATGTTTAAAAAATTGATTCTTTCGGTCGCACTTGTGGCCGGCGGTCTGATCGCACCTGTACCTGCATCAGCGCAGTTCAATCTTTCAAAAGCAGCCAAAGGTCTTGGCAAGGCCGTTGAGGCAGCAACGCTCACAGACGCTCAGATGAGCGCTTATGTCAAGGAGTATATCGACTGGATGGACAAGAACAATCCGGTTCTTCCCGACAGTGATCCCTATGTCAAGCGTCTGGCTAAGCTGACGTCGGGTCTGACTTCCGTCGATGGAATTCCTTTGAATTTCAAGGTCTACAATGTTATTGATGTCAATGCATTCGCGTGTGCGGACGGCAGTGTGCGTGTGTTCGCGGCGCTGATGGACATCATGGATGATGATGAGCTTCTTGGAGTAATCGGCCATGAAGTCGGCCACGTTGCCCACCACGATTCGAAAAAGGCATTCAAGCAGGCTCTACTGACGTCGGCTCTTAAAGATGCTGTCGGATCGACCTCCAATAAGGTTGCGGCTCTGACTGATTCGCAGCTTGGGGCACTCGGCGAGTCGCTCGCTTCGGCTACCTATTCGAAGAAGCAGGAGACTCAGGCTGATGAATACGGCTATGAGTTCCTGAAGTCGCACGGCAAGAATCCGGCTGCGATGGCAAAGTCATTCAAAAAGCTGAAATCGATTCAGGGCGAGGCCGGCAAGTCGAGCAAACTGAATCAGCTGTTCTCGTCGCATCCGGATCTGGATGCGCGCATCAAGAAGATGGAAGAGCGTGCGAAGAAAGATGGATACACTGTCGACTGACAACTAAGCGGGGGTGCCATTATGGCTCATCCGTGCGTCGCGTGAGGGGTTCGGGTTCGGTCATTGACGTTTGTCAACTCCGTTGTCCTAACCCTAACGCTTCCACCATCTGAACCATTCCGGCATTCTCAGGAACTATCTTTCAGACAATGAAACAAAACAAAAAAACGGTCCGGCAGACCATGACGACGATAGGGATTGTCCTATGCGTCATGGTGCTGTGGGGCCTTGCTATCGGTCTGTTAGGCGGAGCTCTTGTCAATCCGTGGCTAATTGGAGCGATCGGATTCGGACTGGCGGCTATGATTTTTCCGCTTTTTCTGAGATGGATTGCGGGAGAGAATGCCGGTGGGACCGGCAGGCGCATTCTGCGCATTTCGATTTATTTTCTTCTTGTTGTCCCGACCGCGATTTCAGCAATCATGGGCCTGAATCTGGCCGGTGGCGGCGAACCGGTCACGGTCAGGGCTGAGATTGCGTCGAAGCTGACGAAGAAGGTCAACGATTATCGGCGCGTCGGGCGTAACCGGCGAGTCTATACGGGTTCGCACAATGACTATTATCTCCGTCTGCGATTGCCCGACGGCCGTGAGATCGACCGCCGTGTCAATGCGGGGGTGTATGCGGCGACCCGCTCCGGAGGCAGTGCGACTGTGCGCTATCATCGCGGTCTGTTCGGCATTGATGTGATCGATTCGGTCGGTGTTTCTGTGAAGCAGCGCGGGCCAGGGAAAAAACACGTGCGCCGCGAAATCCGGCGTGTGCCGAAACGTCAGGCGGACGACGCGGGACAATCGCGCGGAGTATCGGAACAATAGAGTGGCAGAAGTGTTAGATTAAATAGACGGGAGTCATGCGTTTCACCGTTTTTGAGCGCGATCCCGATTTAAAACCTTTAATTTAACACACACTCTGCCTTATGTCATGGTTAATTGAAACGTTCAGGACTTATCCGTCCATCCCGATTTTTCTGACAATCGGGTTGGGTTTCTGGCTCGGGAAGCTGAAGTATAAGACTTTTACTCTCGGCACAGTTACCTCAGTCTTACTTGTCGGCGTACTTGTCGGTCAGCTCAACATTCCTATCGGCGCGCCGCTAAAATCATTGTTTTTCCTGATATTCCTTTTTGCGATCGGCTATAAGTGCGGACCGCAGTTCGTTGCGGCTATCCGTGGCCAGGGAATCAAGCAGGTTGTTTTTGCGGTCGTTGTCTGCTTTCTGTGTTTTGGCGTGACATGGCTCTGCGCGAAGCTGATGAACTATGATGCGGCGATCGCAACCGGTCTTTTCTCGGGGGCGCAGACGATTTCGGCTGTTATCGGCGTCGGCGCCGATACGATCAGCTCGCTCCACATTTCAGCTGAAGAGAAGAAGCATATGATCGATCTGATTCCGGTATGCTATGCTGTCACTTATGTTTTCGGAACGATTGGCTCGGCATGGATTCTCGGCAATCTCGGACCGGCTCTTCTTGGAGGGCTTAAGAAGGTCCGTCAGCAGACGAAGGAACTTGAGCAGGAGCTTGACCATTCGGACCTGTCGTCGGATCCGGCTTATATCGACGGAAACCGTCCGATCGTTTTCCGTGCGTATAAGGTCGAGGCTGACCATTTTTCGACGTCTCTTACGGTGAAGGAGATCGAGGATCATTTTCAGAGTCTCGGACGGCGTCTTTTCGTTGAGCGCGTCCGGACGGCGTCGGACGGCCAGATCCATGAGGTCACACCCGCTACGATTGTCGGCAAGGAGGATGAGATCGTTCTTTCGGGACGTCATGAGTTCATCATTCAGGATGAAGGCTGGATCGGTCCGGAGGTCGATGATCCGACATTGCTTACGTTCAATGTCGAACGGACGGAGGTCATGGCGACGAAGAAGGTTGCGGGAATGACCGTTGATCAGCTGAGGGCAAAGCCGTTTATGTACGGTGTTATGATCAAGTCGATTTCGCGTCAGGGCGGAATGCCGGTCCCGGTGCTTGCGAAGACTACGCTGATGCAGGGCGACATGCTGACTCTGATGGGGCTTCCTCAGGAGGTCTCGGGCGCGATCGCCGAAATCGGCTACGAACAGCGTCCGACCAATCAGACAGATCTTATATTCGTTTCGCTGGCAATCGTGATCGGTGCGATTGTCGGAGCGCTTACGCTCAATGTGCATAATATTCCTATCAGTCTCTCGACATCGGGCGGCGCGCTTATCGCAGGCCTCTTTTTCGGTTGGTTGCGCACGAAGCGGCCGTCGACGGGAATTATTCCGGAGGCTTCTTTGTGGCTGATGAATAATCTCGGACTGAATATGTTCATTGCCGTCATCGGAATCCAGTGTGGCCCGACATTCATTTCGGGAATCGAACAGGTCGGCTGGATGCTGCTTGTCATGGGAATTGTCTCGACGTCTGTCCCTCTGTTCCTGGCTATGTTCCTTGGAGCAAAGGTGTTCAAGTTCCATCCGGCGATCAATCTGGGGTGCTGTGCGGGAAGCCGTACGACGACAGCTGCGCTCGGCGCAATCACGGCGTCGCTCGACAGTTCGGTTCCGGCTCTCGGCTATACGATCACTTATGCGATCGGCAATACGCTGCTGATCCTTATGGGAGTGGCTATGGTTCTGCTCTTTGTCTAACTCTGTTTTACATACTAAATTATCTTTCAATATTATACTATGAATACTCTACCATCAAATCCTGAGAACCGCGATTATGAATCGCGCCTGTCGGAAATGAGCCCTTTTGAAATCAAGGGTACACTTATCGAACTTGCTGAGAAGAATGCACGTCAGACGATCAGAACGTTTCTGAATGCCGGCCGAGGCAATCCAAACTGGTTGCTGTCATATCCCCGTGCGGCATTTTTCATGCTGGGTCAGTTTGCTCTTTCGGAGGCGGAGCGCCATGTTTATGACGGTGGGATCGGCATTGTCGAATCGCCCGCACAGGATGGTGTCGCATCGCGATTCAGGGAATTTCTGTCGGCCCACGAGGGTGAGACCGGCGCCAGAGTGCTGACTCATTTCTATAATCATGTGACAGAGGATCTGAAGGCTGACCCGGATGAGTTTGTCTTCGAGATGGTCGATGGAATTCTCGGCGACCACTATCCGACGCCTCCCAGAATTCTCAACTATACGGAGCAGATTGTCCGCGAGTATCTCCGATGGGCTATGGGAGGCAAGGATTCAGAGGTCGAATATGATCTTTTCGCGACGGAGGGAAGCACGGCCGGAATGTGCTATATCTTCCAGTCTCTCAAACAGAATTTCCTTCTTAACGACGGCGACAAGATTGCGCTGCTGACTCCCTGTTTCACTCCTTATCTCGAAATTCCGCGGCTGGCGGAGTTCGGCCTGGATGTGATCTCGGTTTCGGCGAATGCTGTCGAGCGCGACGGTTATCATGACTGGCAGTATCCGAAGGAGGAACTTGCCAAGCTGCGCGACAAGTCGGTCAAGGCGGTCTGCATCACGAATCCGTCGAACCCGCCGAGCTACACTCTTTCGCAGGATGTACTTGACGAGATGGTCGATATTGTCAGGAATGACAATCCGGAACTGATGATCATCACTGATGATGTCTACGGGACTTTTATCGAGAGTTTCAAGTCGCTGATGTATGTGCTGCCCTATAATACATGCTGCCTGTATTCGTTTTCAAAATATTTCGGCGCGACGGGTTGGCGTCTTGCGGCAATGGCGTTCGCTCCGGACAATGTTTTCGATGCGCGTCTGAAGAAGCTGCCTGCCAAGAAGAAGGAGCTGCTCGACAAGCGTTATGAGTCACTTGCTCTTGATCCGGGAGCAATCAAGTTTGTCGACCGCGTAGTAGCTGACAG
Source organism: uncultured Muribaculaceae bacterium (assembly GCA_910586475.1). Lineage (GTDB taxonomy): Bacteria > Bacteroidota > Bacteroidia > Bacteroidales > Muribaculaceae > Paramuribaculum. Next base: position 30,334 of record CAJUHM010000030.1, read on the forward strand.
CCGTCTTGTCGGACTGAACCACACTGCCGGTCTGTCGACTCCACAGCAGGTTCAGATGGCGATTTTCTCGGCGTTTGCCTATCTCCACCGGGAGGAACTCCAGCCGAAGCTGATCAATATGATCCACAGCCGTCTGGACGCTCTTTGGAGCACAACCGGATTCACTCTTCTTCCCGATCCGTGTCGCGCGGGCTACTATAGCGAGATCGATATTATGGTATGGGCCAAGAAGTTCTATGGTGATGATTTTGCCGATTATCTCAACAGGAATTACGAGCCGCTCGATTTCGTGATCCGCCTTGCTGCCGAGACTGCGATCGTGCTTCTCAACGGCGACGGGTTCGACGGACCGAAATGGTCTGTCAGGGCTTCTCTTGCGAATCTCAACAGGGATGCTTATCTGAAGATCGGCACTGCAATCCGCAAGATACTCGACAGCTATCATGAGGCATATGTGGCCGCCACGAAGAAATAAATCCAGATAGATTCGGACCCCGCCCCCCAATATTTGTTAACGCTGGGGAACGGGGTCTCTGATAGAAGGTCCGGCCGGAACCGATGACAGTGAGTTTCAGATGTCAGCGGTTCCGGCCGGTTGTCGTTTGCGGCGTGGCGCGGGAGATCAGTTGTTTCTGAGCCAGTCGGTGCGCACTTTGTCGGGGAGATGGGTCACGCTGAAATCAGAGAATGTCGCCGTGAAGCCGTCGCCGTCGGGACATGCTGCAAACATGCCTATGCGGACGGGATGGTTTGCCTGCATCCATGCGTTGCGCATCATGTGGTATTCCTTGTCATCGAACGAGTAGAAGATCTCGATGGCGTCGAGGCGTCGCACAGCCTTGATCCAGATGAATTCGACGGGGCGGTCCAGGGCTATTACGCTCCAGTCGGAGGTCGTGTGGGTCACGACGGAGCTCAGATTGTATTTTCCGTCGACAAATTCGATGCCTGTCTTGATATAGTTCTCGTGGTCGAGACGGATCATGAGCCCTGCCTGGTCGAAGCGTACCTTATAGTCGCCGGCGATTTTGACTTTGGCTTCGAATTCACCGCCGTATTCGGCATAATAGAACGGAGCATCGTCGACGGTGAACCCATAATGGGAAATGCGCCAGTAGTCGCTTTTGGGGGTCACGTCCATCGAAAGCGTGTTGCCGTTGACGGACCATTTTGCCGGTTCGTTGAACCAGTTCATTTTTTCAAGAGTCTGTGCCGATGTGGAAAAAACCGACATTGAAAGAAGTGGAATCAGGGAGAATAAAAAAGTTTTCATATCAGAAATGACCAGTTGATTTATTAACTTTGCAAAGTTAAACTCTTAATCAGGAATGCGCAATGGCTAAAAATAACCATTTGCAGAGTGATTTTACCCGACTCGACAAGCTGCTTCGCAAAGAGGCTTTGGATACGGGCGATTTATCGGCAGCGGTCGATGCCTATGCCTATGGGCGGGCTATGGCCCTGGTCGAGAATGTTGTTGCGGTGGTAAGCGACATGGCTGAAGGCACGAGCCGGATTTTCGGTGGCGGATTTTCCGGAGTGCTCGGACTTGACGGTTACAGTGAAGAGAATTCCATTTGGGAAAGACGTATTATTTCATTGATGCCTGAAGAGGAACAGCATCAGAAATATATAGCCGAATTGCGTTTTTATCATTTCCTGCGTCAGGCCGGCAGGGGAGCGGAAAACTATTATCTCATGAGCCGACTCCGGATGACAGTTCCGGATGGCCGGAATTTAGAGGTGCTCCACCGGATGTATTATCTCTACGGCGGAGATGGCCGGAAAGTAAGGTATGCGGTGTGTCTCTATGGGCCTATGACGGTAGACTTCAAGGGGCGGAGCGTTGTTGTCAATTCTATCACAGGAGTGTCGGAGGAACTGACATCGTCGGCCGATGCGAATATTCTCAGCCTTCGCGAGAAACAGGTGCTTCGGCTGATTGATTCTGGACTGAAGAGCCGTGATATAGCCGAAGCGCTCCACATAAGTGTCCACACGGTAAGCCGTCATCGTCAGGAAATCCTTGGCAAGCTTCAGGTAAAGAATTCCCATGAGGCCTGCCGCACGGCCCGCACGCTGGGGTTGCTGTGATCGAAGTCTGCCGACGCCAGCCAACCACATGGAATGTTATTTGTCGGTTTGATCTATCTTCTATTTAAGAGAGTGTTTGAATTTAAACCGCGTTAACAGTAATACGTATGAACGGCAGAAACTTCAAAATAATCCTGAGGTCTTTTTTGGCGAAAGATCGGAAGAGCACACGTCTGAACTCCAGTCA
>CAJUHM010000031.1 GCA_910586475.1 uncultured Muribaculaceae bacterium
CATGGGGATGCAGGCGGTAGCCGGCCCAGCGTTCGAACTGGGCGGCGTAGTCGCGTTTAAAGATGTGGCGCGTGCGTGATGGTATGAGTGGGCGGCATTGCAACATATCGCCGCAAAGATAGGCAACCATCCGCAGAGATGGTTGCCAAATTCAAGAAATGGGTGAGGGTGTGTTATGATAACGCCGTGCCAAATGTGGATTTTGGCACGGCGCCGTTAGGGATTAACGATTGTGTGGCGGGATGCTACGAGCTATTACTGTTGAGCGGCATAGAATTGTTTGTCAATGTCGGTGAAGACTTCAATTTCTTCGTAGAGGTCGGAATCGAAGTCGCGGTAGTCGTAGATCAGCTCGCCATTTCCGTCAACGCATTGCACAAGCACCATATAGGGCACCCGAAAACTCGGTATAGATAAGACGATGTCGTAGTCCGATATGTGTAATAAAGCGGGCCGATGCCTTCAACCCAATAGTCGTAGGTCGCGAATAGGCTTTTAGGGCCAGTCCAGACTTTAACAGCTCTGCGTTCTTTGCCTAACAGAGTGATTTTGCCTCGGCTTACAATTGTCAGAGAATAGCTTGGATGTGATTCCGTGTCGGGAAACGAGATGCTTTCCTTCGGATTTACGTCGAACCGTTTCAGACATGACCCAGACGGATAACTTCCGAAAACGGCTCCGTTGACTTCAAGATAGTCTTTTCGTGTGAATGAATAATCAGGTAACCGTGTCACGACTTTGTACTCGAATCCGTTGTCAGAATGTATATGCGAGTCCACCACAGAATCGGCAAATGCGCTATTGTAACGTTGGTCAGTGTATACGTATAAAACGATCCATTTTTTGCCATCAGTCAAGAGTGGCCGGATTTCATCGGAGAGGGGTTCGACCGGTCCGGTGTATGGAACGTAGTCGACCAACTCGAGACCTTCGGGGATGATAATGGAGTCGAGACCCTGCGGCTTCTGGTCGGGCGGGGTGACCGGAGGAAGGGTGTCGGTCGGAATCGGGGCGTCGGGCTCGTTTGCGCCGGAGTCGCAGGAGACGCTGAATGGAAGAAGAGCCGCTGCGGCAAACAAAGCAAATAGCAACTTTTTCATGCGATAATATTTTTAGGATTATTGTTTGATTAATCTTGTAGTAGATGAAATGGTAATTCCATTCTCAATGAGGTTTACAATATAAGTTCCGTTCTGGAAGTGTGAAATGTCGAATGTTGCCTCATTTATGCTTTTAGTAATAGGGCCAGGAACATTAAAAGTGTAAGTATGGCTTCCATTAATATTGGTAAACGAAATCTGAATGGACGGATTACTATGAAAATTCCAGCAGATAAATTCTACAGTAGTTTGAGTTGATGCAGGGTTGGGAGATACAGAGTTGATTTGGGATGGAAGTGTGACGATTGTGCCAGGTGGTACAACAACAGTATCACTTCCGGTATATTCAAAGTGTTTCGGTTTATAGTTCTGTTTGGTTATCCAGACATCGAATTCTCCGGCACCGGTTTTAAAAGTAAGGTCTTTTCCTGTCTGAATCTCGTAGTAATCTCCACCATCATAACTTGAAACACATACGCGAGCATCATCAATTCCGGTATCTACCTGAAGATTGCCTAACAGACTTTGCCGGGGAAAGCCCACATCTCTTCGGCGGGGGCATTTGTAGGGATCGGTCGGGCTGCATTTTTCAGGTCGATTCCGCTACGGATGAGTCTTTTCTTGAAAGAGACTGAATAGTCGTGGACAGAATAGCCCTGAGGGATCGCAAGACTGCGGGGCAAGAAGGGAATTCCTGGCTGTGGCTCGCCGCTGTAGACAGCCGGCGAGGCAAGGGAGACGATCACGAGCGAGTCTCCGGCAGAAGGAGAGATCGAGAAGTCGGATTCGCTGAAGCGGAACGTGTGGTCATAGACTTCGGCTCTGAGGTGGCAGACAACGCAGATGGCGCAGATTATGCCAAGAGTTACTTTTCTCATGATAATGAATTATAGGTTAGTGATTTCGCGTTGCGCGATAGGAAGAAAAATCGGAAAGTGCAAATTTTTAATGTTGCAAAAAAGTCTTCAGGCTCGGAGCTGAAGCGCCGGCACTGTAACAAATAGCGGATGCTGCGATGAACCTTGTGGCGGTTCGTGATGATGGCTCATCTGCGTCTTAGTGGCGGTTCGGGTGGGGAAAAATGAGGCGCAGTGCCGGAATGTGGATTCTGACACTGCGCCTGTATGTGTATGTCGCGAGGCGACAATGGGGGGGGGCAAGAGGGGGATCAGTCGTCGTAGATGTCGAGAGCCATGTAGTGCTGATAGGGATGGTCGCATGCGGGGCATTCCTCAGGAGGCGTTGTGCCTTCATGGATGTAGCCGCAGACAAGGCATTGCCATTTTACAGGATGCTCGCGTTTCCAGACGGTTCCTTCTTCAACCTGCCGGATGTAGCGTTCGAAACGACGACGATGTGACATTTCGACTTTTGCGATCGCGGAGAAGTGGGATGCAATCTCGGGGAAGCCTTCCGATTCGGCGACTATAGCAGCCTTGGAATAGAATTCGACCCCTTCGTGGAGTTCTTCTTCAGATGCAGTGCGCAGGTTCTGGAGCGTTGTTCCGATTACCCCGGAATCGTAGCATCCTGTCGCGGTCACCTTCCCACCTTCGAGGTATTTGAAGAAGACCTTGGCATGGTGGAGTTCATTGTCGGCAGTCTCCTGGAAAATCTGCTGGATTGGGAAATACTGTTCCTTACCGGCCTGTTTAGCGTAGAAGATATAGCGAGTGTAGGCAGTAGATTCAGCGATATAGGCTTGTACGAGGAGATTTTCGGTCTGAGTGCCTTTGATAGATTTTGTTGACATAACGATAATTATTAGAGCAATTTTCAGGGATTTCTGAATAAATAACGTTCGGCGTCATCAAAAAGTTCTAAGACCCAGTCGGAGAAACTGCGCTACGGAAACACTTTTCGCTATCGTGTCACTCAGCCGAGAGGAGCAAAACGCGAGAGGCCCATTCGTCGGCATTCGGGGCGTTGTGGGAAACGGGCATTTCAAGACCGTTGTCCATCAGATAGCGTCCGGAGAAAGATTTGCCTTCAAAAGCGAGGGGCACTGCGTCAATGCGGTTCATCTCGGAGACCTTATATGTGCGATCGGGATCAAGTCCAGCCATTTTCACACGGGGATACTGTTTGTGGCAGAAGGATTCGGTTTTCCACCAGAAGAATACTGCCTGGTCTTTTTCGGGGGATGCATACATGAGCGAGGCGGCTCCCATCCGATCGTAGGGAGACAGGAGGCGGTAGAGGTCTCCGTGCTGGACAATCGGCCTGATCTTGGATTTGTATTCTTCGATTGCGCGACGGCACTGCTGGCGTTCGTCTTCGGTCATGTTTCGCGGCTGTATCTCCATTCCGAGTCGTCCGCTCATCGCGACGTCGGTTCGGAATTTCAGGTTCATGGTGCGTCCGGTCTGATGGTTGGGGACTGCCGAGATGTGGGATGCCATTGCTATCGCGGGATAGAAATAGGATGTGCCCCACTGGATGTAGATGCGCTGGAGTGCGTCGGTGTTGTCTGATGTCCAGAACTCGTCGAACCAAGGAAGGATTCCATAGTTTACGCGCGCACCGCCGCTTGCACAAGCCTGAATTATTACGTCGGGGTATTTGTCGCGAATGCGGTCGAGGGTCTTAGCGAGTCCACGGTGGTAGTCGATGAACAGGTGGCTCTGGTTGTCGGCGGAGAGATACTGAGAGCCGTGGTTTCGCACGGGCATGTTGGCGTCCCATTTGATATAGGCAATTTCGGGATATTTCGTAAGAAGCGTGTCGACGACCGTGAACACGATGTCCTGGACTTTGGGATTTGAGAGGTCGAGAACCATCTGTGTCTTTCCGCGTCCGTAGGTCAGGTCTCTGTTGGGGGCCTTGATTACGTATTCGGGATGTTTTTCGTAGAGTTCGCTACCGACGTTAACCATTTCGGGTTCGATCCAAATTCCGAATTTAACTCCGTGACGACGAGCGGCGTCGAGAAGTCCGGGAATGCCACCGGGGAGCTTACGTGTGTCGACCGTCCAGTCGCCGAGTCCCTGCCTGTCATGGTCGCGGGGGTATTTTACGCCAAACCATCCGTCGTCCATCACGAAAAGCTCACCTCCCATCGAGGCGATGTCGGCCATCATCTGGTCCATTTCGGGTTCCTTTATGTTGAAGTAGACGCCTTCCCAGCTGTTGAGCAAAACGTCGCGGAGCCGGTCGGTGTGGAGGATCCTGGTGTCGCGTCCCCAACGGTGGAAACTGCGGCTCAGTTCGCCGAGGCCTTTGTCGGTGTATGAGATGGCGAGAACGGGCGTTGTGAAAAGTTCTTTCGGTCTGAGGTTATAGGACGACTGTGTCTCGTCGATTCCGGCGAGGAAATGATGATAGTTCTTATCAGGGGAAGCGTCGACGACAAGACGGTAGTTGCCGCTATAGCAGAGAGCCGCGCCGATAACGCGACCACTGTTTTCGGCGGGGCGTCCGTCGAGCGAGAAGACGACTTCGCTGCGCGCGGATGCGGCGTTGCGGACACCGTCGCGGTCTTTAATGACCTTCATTCCATGAGTGAGCGGCTCCGCCTCTACCTGCGCTTCGTTCGCCCAAGAGCCGTAGAAGCTTGAGATCCATACGTTGCCGCAGCGAATCGGGAGATAGCCGGAAGCAAAACGGTTGAGACGCACGGGCTTTTTCTCGGAGTGGGAGATCTCGGTCCAGGTCTCGATTATTTCGTGGGCGGGAGAGGTCCGATAGCAGACGTCGACGGTGAACGGATAGTGGGAATCGCGGAGGGTGATGACCTTTACATCGGCATTATCTTCTTTTCGGGAAGAAACGGCGTCGACCACGAGGTCGAGCGTCATGTTTCCGTCGGCATGAACGACGGCAATCGCAGGTTCGCCGGAAGGATCGACTCCATAGTCGGGATAGGCGTTGAGAGAAGCGGCCCCCGCTGCCTTAAGGTTTGCAGCATCGGCATCGGAGATGCGTGTGCCGTAGTAGAGATGGCGGAGTTTTTTTCCTTTGTCGGCCTGAATGATCAGCGATGAGGACGGTGTGTCGACGCGAACCAGTTCGGCGAAAGCATTCCCGGCTATCAAGAGAAATGCCAGGAGAATTGTTAATTTACTCTTCATTTTCATGTTATCAGGTGAACACTATTAAATTTTATACTCAAGCTATTTTTCATGGGACGGCGGATGGCCGGGTTTACAGTTTTTTGCGAGATTCGACGAGAAGTTTTCCGAATTCAAGGATGTTGCGGGCGGTCACGGGCGGCTGAGGGTCAGAATTGATCGCAGTTTCGAGAGTCGTCTCACCGGAGAGGACGAGCACACCGAGAGCGCCGGCGTTCCAGGCCATAGCGACGTCAGTGTAGATGCGGTCGCCGCACATTGCGATCTCGTCGGGCTGCAGTCCGAGACGGAACCGAATGCCCGAGAGCATGTCGGGGTTTGGCTTTCCGATGACAATGTCGGGCTGGCGTCCGACAGCGTGCCGGATGCATGCGCACAGGGATCCGCAATCGACCAGGACTGTCGGGAGGTTTGTCGGGCAAACGCGGTCGGGGTTTGTCGCAATATACGGAATGGACTGAGATGCGAGCCAAGCGGCATGGCATAGGCGTTCGTAGTCGAGGGTTGTGTCGAAGGCTACGACGAGAGCCTGGGGGATGTCGTCGGCCGATGCGGCGGTCAGAGTGAATCCGGCCTGCTCGAATTCGGCTTTCATGCTCGGCGTCCCGACAACGAAGAGTCGTTTTACGTCGGGCATATTGGCCCGCAGGTAGTCGATCGTAGCGACTGCCGTGGTGTACATGTTGTCGGGCGAGGCTTCGATTCCCATCCGGCGTAGTTTGTCGAGGTAGTCGGCGATGCTTTTTGTCGGGTTGTTGGTCAGGAAGGAGTAGGTAATGCCGTTGTCCTCGAGAAGCGCAAGGAAATCCTTAGTGAACGGGAATAGTTCGGATCCCATGTAGATTGTTCCGTCCATGTCGAGTGCGACATGGCGAATTTTCCGACAAGCGTCGCGTAGAGTGTCGGGAGACAGGGGGCTTATATAAGTCTGACAGGTTGCAGTAGTCATCATGGTCATATCAATTAGAGATCAGTGTCGTTTAGCGATCCGGCTTCGGCCATCGCTTCTTCTTTTTCGTCGGCTGCGAGATTCTTATAGAATTCGTTGGATCGTCTGTAGCCGTCGCGGGGAGCGGCCCACATTGTCAGAAATGTCACAGCTCCAAGGATACCTACAGCGATTATGAGCTGAAAGACGGTGTTCCAACCGAAGCAGTCGGCGATATATCCAATCCCGATAGCCGAGACGAAGGACCCGAAATAGCCGAAAATGCCGGCGAGACCGTTGGCAGTCGCGGAGGCGTCTTTAGTGGCGTGGTTTGCGGAAGCGATACCGATGAGTGCCTGAGGGCCGTAGATGAAGAATCCGGCCATAGCGAGAAGGATGATTGAAACGATCGTCGGGATTTCGGTCACGAAGATGAAGAGCGTCATGAAGAAGGCTGCGCCTATCATGCATATCAGACACATGCGGTGGGCTTTACCGTTGAAGATTCTGTCGGTCGCCCATCCGGCAATAATGGTTCCGACAATGGCGCAGATTTCGAAGACAGCGACTGTCGTGGCAGCCATTTCGATCGACATGCCACGGGCTTCGGTCAGGAATTTCGGGCCCCAGTCGAGGATTCCCATCCGCATGACGTAGACAAAAACGTTTGCGATGCAGAGGGTCCATATCCATCTGTTGGTCCAGACCATTACGGAAAGAAAGCGAGAGTGGGACGCTTTTTTCTTTCCGTCGCTCTTGCCGGTCGATGTTCCGGGGAGCTCGGGCAGTCCGACTGAACGAGGATCGTCGCGAAGCCCAACGTAGAGCCATATAGCTCCGACCACGGCAAGGACACCGGGGAGCCAGAAGCACCATCGCCATGCGTCCCAGTGGCGAGCATAGCCGAGAATGGTTTTCATGTCGCCGGGATCAGACGTGTCCAGCCCGAGGTTGGCTGCAATTGTCGCTATGATCCGGGGATCGGCGCTGAGGTCCTGTCCGAGCTGCCCCATAATGAAGCCACATGCGAGAACAGCTGCCCCGGCCCCGATCGAGTGGCTTGTGTTCCAGATTGACATTTTCGTTGCGAGTTCGGAGGGGTGGATCCATGACGGGAGGAGCCGTGCGCACGGCGGATAGCCGATTCCCTGGAAGTATTGGTTGAGGACGCTCGTCACTCCCATGACGAGGACGAGCATTCCTATGAAGTCGGGACCGTCATAGGCACCGACGATCATTCCGGAGAGGTTGACTCCGAATCCGAAACAGAAGTTGGCAGCAGCGCATAGAAGAAGCCCTACTGCCATTACCTTTCGCGAGCTTGCCTTGTCGACGACGAAGCCGTTGACGAACCGCGAGAAGCCATAGATCAGAGATCCGATTCCGATTATCCAGCCGAAGCTTGTGTTAGTGATACCATACTGTGCGGTCAAGCCCGGCATGGCTACGGAGAAGTTTTTTCGTACGAAGTAGTAGATGGCATAGCCGACCATCGAGACGAGGATGGTTCGAAGCTGCCAACGTTTAAAGTTTTTTACCGTCAGGGCGTCCCAGCCGGCATAGATGTTTTCTTTACTCATCGCATTGAGAAAAAGGAGATGATGATTAGTTGTTATGCAAAGATAGGTAAGATTCAGCTAACAACAAAATTGTCAGGCGCAGGAGGTTCAGAGAGCGTTTGCTTGCCGCGTTGCCTCGATGTCGAGGGCTTCAGCGAGAATCGAGACAGGATTTGCGACCGGGACACCGGCGGACATCTCGATCTGCCATTTGCATGTCTCGCAGTCAGTGGCCACGAGATCGACATCTGCGCTGCGAATGCTATCGAAGAGTTCGGCGCCGACGGCCTGTGATGTCGAGTAGTTTTCTTTCTTGAAACCGTAGGTTCCGGAGATTCCGCAGCATCCGGGTTCGATAGGTATCAGTTCGAGTCCGGGGATCATTTTCAGGAGTTCGAGGGAGTGGACGGCCCATCCCATGCGCTGCATGTGGCACGGGACATGGTAGGCCACGCGTTTTTTCCAGTCCTTGCGGAAAACAAGCCTTATGTGGCCGGCGTCGACGAGCTGATGGACAAAGCGAGTCGCGAGAAGGATCGAGTCTCTGACGTCGGCGTTGTCGAGTCCGAGGATGTGGGGGTATTCGTCGCGCATTGTGAAGATGCATGTTGAGCTTGTTCCGAGCACGGGCCGTCCGTCGGCGACAGATTTGCGGATGGCTCCGAGGTTTTTCTCAGCGTCGCGCCGCGCCTGGCTTATCAGGCGGTTTGCAATCTTTGCGACGCCGCAGCATCGCTCGCGATCGAGCAAGCGGACACCGTAGCCGAGGGCATTCATGAGTGTGACGAAGTCACGTCCGAGCGCGGGGTTGTTGTAGTTGACGTAGCATCCATGAAAATAAGTGATCTGCCTGCTGAAGAGAGTCTGGTCCGGCGCATCGGATCTCATCCACGCCTCGAAAGTCCGGGAGGCGTAGGACGGGAATGTCCGGTGGGAGTCGATGCCCAAGGCGAGATGCATTGCCGCCTTGACGGGTCTGAGGCGCAGAATTGTGTTGACGACGGGGGAGATTTTCGTTGCGAGCGATCCCATTTCGTCGGTCGAGGCGAGCATGCGGTCGCGTATGGATACGGGGTGGCGGTCGTAGCGGATCCGTGCGTTCTGGATTATGTCGCCGATGCGTACGCCGGAGGGACATGCGACTTCGCAACGTTTGCAGTTGAGGCACATTTTCAGAGCCTTGTCGTAGAATTCAGGATCCTTCAAGCGATATCGCTCTCCGTCGGGGCCGGCCTGTTTTGGTCCGGGATAGAGGGGATTTACCGACAGGACGGGACAATAGACGGTGCATATGGTGCATTTGATGCACTGTTCGAAATTGTCGCGGCTTATATTCTTAACTTGATATTCCATCGAGTAGCGGGTGGGGAGTGGTGGTGGCGGGTTAAGTTAACAGGATTTTACGTGCGGCAGCGATTGCGGTCAGGAGCGCGATTCCGGCTCCAGAGCCTTCGTGGAGCGAGTCGGCGCCAAAGAGAATCGAGCCTATCGCCCTCAGGTTGCGGACTGTCACAGCGTTGCGGGAGGTCCGGAATTCGCTGTCGGTCACGACGCCGAAGCGCATGTAGGGCTGCGGGGAGAAGAAGTCGAGGCTATAGCGTTCGGTTCGTGCGGGGGTCTGCATGACGTCGAGTCCGAAGACAGGCTCGACTATCGCGTCGGGCTTGGCGACGAGTCCTTGGCTGAAGAAGCTTCCGGTCGCAAGGATGAATTCGTCGGCCTCGAGAGGAGTGTCGCCGAGGTTGGTTGTGAATATGGCGGTCAGTCTGTCGTTTTCGAAGTTGCCCCGACTCACACTGTCGCCGAGGTAGTAGGTCCCTCCCAGGCTCTCGAAACGGCGGCGCAGCAGAGATTCGGCCCGGACGCCGGTCACAGACATCGGGATCACAGGGACGTAGCGCACGGGGATGTCGATAAGTGATGCGAGCAGTTCCTGGGCAGCATCAGAACGAAGCCCTATGACGGCCGGGAGGAGAATGACGTCGGCATCGGATTTTACGCGCAGGATTGCCGCGGCAAGGTCGTTGATCGCCGATCCTTCGAGCAGTCGTGCTATTGATGCGGCTCTCATCTCCGAACAGCTTTTGCGGAGAGATGCGAGCCGTGGAAGCTCTATTTCATGGATCTCAGAGTCGATTCCGGCTTTGGCGAGTCCATCGGCGAGATAGGCGGGATGGAAGTCGAGGTAGCCTTTGAAGTTGACGATGGCGGCCTTTTTCCACGGGCACTTTTTCGGGTCGGGACATGATGCGATCCCTTTGACAGTCAGCCATACGGGCTCCCACAGTCCGAACGGAGTCAGACAGAAACGATGGGCCGAGGGGGAGCCTTCGACGTTCAGTCCTGAATGGCGGAGGAGCATTGCAGCTTCGGCAGCAAGGTCATGGATGTTGCCGACACCAATCTTTCGGTAGGGATGGTCTGAGGGGAGTTTGCCGACGGCAAGCAGCGGATCGTCGACAATCTGTCGGTCGATGCGGTTGAGGAGCGACATCGATCCGGAGGAGAAATGGAGTGCGCTCTGACCGGATGTTATAATCGCGACCTTCTTACCGGCGGAGGCGAGCCTGATGCCTGCAGTCAGTCCGCTCAGCCCTCCTCCTATTATTATAGAATCGTATTTCATTGTTCAGAGTTTTTTTCAATCGTTTGGAGATGCTTCGGATGACTGTCGGGCCAGAGACGGATGAGTCGGTGTTTCGGCGGTGTGGCCAAGGGAGGGCGGAAGTATGTCCGGCTCAAGTCCGCAGACACTCTGATAGAGCCATGATGAGAACTGAGCTTCGACGAGGGTCTGGCCCCATGCAACGGGCAGCATCCCTTTCCAGCGTTCGTTGAGGAAGTTGCAGAGGTCGCGCAGTGCGTGGGGCCGGTCGTTGAGTTCGTTTCCGAGGATTGACGCGGCACGGCTTGCGCAGAGGCATCCCTGACATGTGCCCATTCCGAGTCTTGTCCGACGGCGAAGATTGACGAGATTGTTTGCGTGGAGCTGGCGGATTGCATAGCGGATCTCTCCGACGGAAACTTCCTCGCATTCGCATACGAGCGATTCGTTGCGTGCGTCGAGTCCGATGTCGGGGGTCATCGATCCGTGACGCGCCTGTGCCGCCTTGTGGTCTGTCGGGAGCTCGATTATGTGGTGTTTACCGTGGCTTACGGGCGCGTCCCTGTCGGAGCTGTCTGAACCAGGGAGCGGCGTTGTCGCGGTTCGGCATGGCGCGTTGCGTCCAAGCTTACGGCAGGCGAGGTCGGTTGCCCATTCGGCCATGAGCCTGTAGGTCATCAGCTTTCCGCCGGTGATCGTGATGAAGCTTTCGAGGCCGTCGCGGACGGCATGGTCAAGGCATACGATTCCACGGCTGATGCTTCGGCCAGAAGGATCGTTGTCGGCGGCAACCAGCGGTCGCACACCTGCATAGGCCCGCAGGATGCGCGTAGTCGCGAGGGCGGGCGCAATGCGCGACCCTTCCCTGAGGAGGATGTCGACTTCTTCGGGAGTCACTTCCATGTTGTCGACCTGGTCATAGGGCACGCGGCTTGATGTCGTTCCGATGAGAGATATTGTGTCGCCGGGAACGAGGATGTCGGCGTCGGCGGGTTTGCGACAGCGGTTGATGACGATGTTGTTGACTCGGTGTCCGAAGATGAGCAGCGCGCCTTTTGCGGGGAACATGTTGACGTTTACGCCAGCCAAGCGGCAGATGCTGTGGCCCCAGATGCCTGCGGCGTTAATGACCAGATCGGCGTCGATGCGCTTGAGGGCTCCTGTCCGCTGGTCGCGCAGAGTCACACCGCAGACCCGCTGACCGGTCACGTTGATGGCCGTCACTTCGTGGTAGGTCATGATGTGGGCTCCGTTGCGCTGAGCTGCAATAGCGTTGGCTGTCGTCAGCCTGAACGGGTCGACAGCCCCGTCGGGCACTTTTACCGCCCCTATAATCTCGGGGTTGACGGCCGGCTCGATCCTCCGGGCTTCAGCGGGGTCGATTATCTCGGCACTGATACCTGCGTCGCGGCAAGCGTCGACAAAAGTGGCCTGATAGGCGAGGTCGTCGTCGGGAAGTGTTACGAAAATGCCCCCGGTGTCTTCGACGCAGTGGCGGGCAATCGTTCGTAGGATCATGTTCTCACTGATACATTCGGCAGCGGACTCCCGGTCAGTCACCGCATAGCGCGCGCCGCTATGGAGAAGCCCGTGGTTTCGTCCGGTCGCACCGGCAGTGAAATCGAATCTTTCGACGAGGAGGACCTTTAGCCCACGCATGGCACAGTCGCGTGCGGTCCCCGCACCGGTCGCACCGGCACCGATGACGATGACGTCATAATGTTGTGTTGGCTGATTGCTGTTCATCAAAAAAGCTGCCCTGTTACCATCGGGCCGACGGTTATGAAGTGGTAGGGAATGAACAAAATCAAAAGTGAAAGTGTTTCGTTTTGCTCCGATTATATTTCGCAACAAAAGTAGTAAGGTTTTGTTAAATAACAAAATTATTTTCTTAAAACAATAAAATTTTTTGCGGTCAAGATCACAAAAGAGAGCGTTGACGGATTAATCCGCCGGGTGCATCATAAAATATAAGAGGTGTATTTCATTTATTCTTAATTTTTTTATTATATTTGCGGAGTCAATCAACGTGTCAGACCGACGGCGGCATCCGGAAAACGTTTCGTTGCCCGCAGAAAACGGAAACCAACGGGTTTCGCTTTTCGGAAACAAGTACCGCCATTCATAACCGATAAGAATTTCGATTCAAACGAGAGAACCAATCGCATTTCAGCCAACCTTCACGCACAAACGATCTCCATGACAAAAGAAGAACGACACCAGCTCATCCTCGACACGCTCATGCGCCATGAATCCATCCCAGTGTCGAGCCTGTCCATGCTCCTTGATGTCTCCGCAGTCACCATACGCAAAGACCTCACTGAACTCGAAGCGGAAAACAAGCTTTACCGAAGTCATGGGAAGGCAGTGCTGATCAATCCTTATATCAACAACCGCTCGATCAGCGAAAAGGAAAAACTCCAGCGCACAGAGAAGGAGCTGATCGGCCGCGAGGGCGCGTCGATGATCACCCGCGACGACTCGATCATCATCGCCTCGGGGACCACTGTGCTTGCCCTTGCCCGCTGCATCACCCCGATCCACCGTCTGACGGTCATCAGCGCGTCGCTTGCAGTGTCGCAGCTGCTGGGCCACAATGAGTCGATCGAAGTCGTGCAGCTTGGCGGAACGCTTCGCCACAGCTCGCTTTCGGTCGTAGGAAAATTTGCCGAAAGCCCACTCTGCGAGTTTTCATGCAGCAAGCTTTTTATCGGAGTAGACGGGATCGATCCAGATTTCGGCATCACGACTACCGACATCCGCGAGGCAGAACTCAACCGCGCGATGATGCGCACGGCCCAGAAGACAATAGTGCTTGCCGACTCGTCGAAATTTCGCCGCCGCGGCTTCAGCAAGATCGCCAATCTGACCGAAGTCGACACGATTATCACCGACTCACGTATTGCTCCGACGATCGCCCAGTCGATTGAAGACATGGGCATCGAACTCCGAATCGTACAGGTCGACTGACCGGACTTCCGCACCAGAAACAGAGCGTCTCAGAATAAAAACAGAATAAAATCAGAATAAAACACGATTTTTTTGAAAAAAATCGTGTTTTATTTTGTTGTTTGGCCATTATTGTATATTTTTGTTGCGAAATGAAAGAAGAAACCTTTCGTTTACAAACCAATTATCACTTTAAGTCTGATGGCCAGCCGTTTAATAAAATCAATCCCATCGCAGCTACTTTTCGTTTTCCTTTTTGTCGCTTTCGCGGCCAACTGGAAGAGCTTTGCAGCCACTCCTCCCGCAAAGGAAATCAGCCTTTCGGGTCGCGTGACGGTCGACGGACAGCCGCGCGAGGGGATTGTTGTCAGCGACGGAGTCAGCGTCGTGACGACTGACGCGGAGGGGATCTATCAGATGAAATCGCAGGGGCGCCAGCATGTCTTCGTTTCGGTTCCATCCGACTGCGAGATTCCTATCGAGGATAGCTTCCCGAAATTCTATGCTGTCATACCTGAGGGCCCGGAGAAAGTCAGATGTCAGGATTTCGAGCTGACGTCGTCGCCGGTCAGAAAACGATGGTCTCTTATGGCGATTGCCGATCCGCAGATAGGAGTGCGGGACACGGCCGACTATGCGAATACGGTCATCCCGCAGATAAGCCGCTTCGCATCGACACTCGGTCCGAACACCTACGGGATCGCACTTGGCGATCTGATATGGAACTCTCCGGGGCTTTACCCCGAGTACCGTCGTCAATCGTCGAGGATCAGCATTCCGCTTTTTTCGGTCATCGGCAACCATGACCATAACGAAAAAATCCACAACGACACAGAGAGCGACCGCGATTTCCGCAATGCCGTCGGTCCGACATATTATTCGGTCAATATCGGCGACTGCCATCTTGTGGCGCTTGACGACGTTGTCTACAGCGGGAAAAAGAACCGCAACGATTACTCCGGAGGGCTGACGCGCCAGCAGCTCGACTGGCTGAGACGCGACCTGGCGCATGTCGACACATCGAAAACGATAATTGTCGGGGTGCATATTCCGACCTCGCGCCGAAACGCCCGCGGGAAAATCGACGGCCATGAAGAGCTGTATGATCTTCTGAGACCTTTTCACAGAGCAGAAATCCTCTCGGGACACACCCACTACCATTTCACAACGACAATCGAGCCAAAAATCACCGAAACGACCTATGGGGCCGCAATGGGCGCTTTCTGGTATCCTGAGTGCAACGACGGCTCCCCGCGCGGATTCGGAATAATCACGTTCGACGGTGCGGAGATTGTCGACAAGTTCTATGTCGGATCCGCCACCCCACGCCGCTATCAGATGAAACTCTATCGTCCGGAAGATGCAGTTCTCTGGAATCCGGAAAACAAACCGGGCGACCCTTACGATAAGATTCTCATCAACATATTCTGCTGGCATACCGACTGGAGAGTCGAGGTCAGCGAGGACGGCCGACCGTTCGCTCCCTTAAGCGACGATGCAAGGCTCATACCGTCCGAATCAGGAGGCAAATGCTGGGATCCGGACATCAGGAAGTGTCTGGTGAAGGGCAAAATCCCTTCAAACCACGGCGGCTCAAAACCGGCGGATCTGAACGACCATATGTTTCTCTACAAGCCAGAAAAGGAATGGTCGACAATCACAGTCAGAGCGACCGATCCCTACGGCAATGTCTATACCGAAACCCTCGACAGATGAGTCCGGGATCATCATCAGACCACTCAGAGAATTTTTGAATTCAACACGGATAATCATAACCAAGAATCATGAAAATCAAAACGATTTTAGCTCCATTTCTCCTCCTTGCGGCGCTGAGCGCATCGGGACAGCCGAAAGTGATCGCCCACCGCGGATACTGGGATGCCCCGGGATCAGCCCAGAATTCTCTACGTTCGCTTGCGAAGGCTGATTCGATCGGATGTTACGCATCGGAATTCGATGTCTGGATGACACCGGACGGAGTCATCATGGTCAACCATGATCCGACCATCAACAAAACAGAAATCCAGAATACCCCTTCTCAGACAGTTCTGCTTGAGAAACTTTCTAACGGAGAAACCATTCCGACGCTCGACCAATATCTCGAAGCGGCGACCAAAATGCCGAACATGCGTCTTGTCTGCGAGCTCAAGACCCATGACAGCCGCCAACGCGAAGTGGCAGCAGTCAGCAAGATTCTCGAACTGGTGAAGAAATATGGTCTTGAGGATCGCACCGACTATATCACATTCTCACGCGACGGTTTCCGCGAGTTTACCAAAAAAGCTCCGAAAGGGACTGCGGTCTACTATCTGTCGGGGGATTTTGTACCCGAACAGATCAAACACCACAAAGGCCGGGGCATCGACTATTCGATCAAGACAATGCGCAAACATCCGGAATGGATCAAACAGTGCCATGACCTCGGTCTTGAGGTCAATGTCTGGACGGTCAACAAGCCGGAAGATATGGCATGGTGCATCGAACAGGGCGTGGACTACATCACGACCAATGATCCGGAAGGTCTTCAGAAAATGATTTCCGAACTACCGGAAAAGCCCACTCCAAAGAAGAAAAAGAAAAATTAAGGATAAATAGAAAGCAGCAGCCGGACGTGAGTCCGAATGATTTTTCAATAGTTACTCATACTCAGGAATCAGTTATTAGGTTTGACACACTACCAGGGCAGATGGCAGCCGGCGAGGCTCCCATCTGCCCGCTTTCATTACTGACGGACGGCATGAGAGATGGGAGGGTGCGGGAGGCTGAGATGAACACGATCGGAGAATGAGATGTTTTTTATACATAACCAATTTTTCGCTTCCGAAATGAACGACATCGATCTCACTTCAATACTGACACGCGCCTCAACATCGTCGCGCGGCGTCGCCAAACCGTACCTGCCTGAATCGCCCGTATTCGCCTCGGCGCTGCTTACCACCCTCCCCGCTACGTTCGGAACGGGCAACATCGGCCGTCTGGGGGTCAATACAGTCGCCAACCGCCTGCTTGCCTCCGGAGCAGAACCCCGCTATCTCTCAGCAACAGTCACGATCGATCTGGACACCCCGCAGGAGATCATCCGCGAGGTCGCTCTCGGGATGCGCGATGCAGCGGTGGAGGCTGAGATGGAGTGGACGACAGTCGAGAGGTCAATCCTTCCGGTCGGTCCGGCAAACGGCGTTTCGATTTCGATTTTCGGAGTGGGCTGCCATATGGTCAATGTGACGTCGAGACTCGACTGCGTCCATCCGGGCGACGCTCTGATCCTAACCGGCCCGGTCGGCGCCACAGGAGCAGCGGTCGCCGGAGAGCGGCGCGGAATCAAAGTGCTGACTCAAAGCGACGGATCGGTGCTGACCGATGTTATGCGGAGCATCTATGCCCATCTGCCGGACGTTCCGGCCGTCTATTATCCATTCCAGGGGCTCAGGTCAGCCCTCACCTCGCTCGGCATCAATGCCGAAATAGACCGGGAGAAGATTCCCTGCAACGAAGCAGTCAGAGAGGCGTGCGAGATAATGGGTCTTGATCCTCTCAATCTTGCCGGCGCGGACGCGATGCTTCTTGCGGTGGACCGCAAGGATGCCGAAAGGGTTCTTGAAGCGATCAGACGCTATCCTGCGGGGGAATGCGCGGCAATTATCGGATACGTCAGGAGAACGTGTCACAATGGTTCATCCGGGGCGTAGCGTGAGGAATCCGGGTCGGGCCACTGACGCTTGCCAACTCCCTTCGCCCCCGCCATCCGTCAGAAAAATATCAGGAGGATTGATTTGCAACTATGGCCCACAGTAATTAACTTTGCAAAAATTGGACAAAGCATAAAATGAAAGACCTCATAATCGACAAGGAAACATCGGAACGCGCGGTGCTGGTCGGGCTCATCACACCCCAACAGAACGAAGAGCGCGCAAATGAATATCTCGACGAACTCGCATTTCTCGCAGACACGGCCGGCGCCGTCACAGAAAAGCGTTTTCTGCAGCGAATGAATCAGCGCGACTCGCGCACGTTTGTCGGAAAAGGGAAACTCGAGGAGATCCGCCAGTATGTCGAAGATAACGAAATCGGAATGGTCATTTTCGACGATGACCTGACATCGAAGCAGGTTGCCAACATCGAGCGCGAGCTTAAGGTCAAGATCCTCGACCGCACGAGCCTGATTCTGGACATCTTCGCGAAACGCGCCCAGACGGCCAACGCAAAGACTCAGGTCGAGCTGGCGCAGTATCAGTACCTTCTACCGCGACTGACGCGAATGTGGACTCACCTCGAACGCCAGCGCGGCGGTATCGGCATGCGTGGTCCCGGCGAGACACAGATCGAGACAGACCGCCGCATTATCCTCGACAAGATCTCACGGCTCAAAGCCGAGCTGCGCGACATCGACAAGCAGAAAGCCGTCCAACGCAAAAACCGGGGGAAACTCACCCGAGTCGCACTCGTCGGCTATACGAATGTCGGCAAATCGACACTCATGAATCTGCTGAGCAAGAGCGATGTTTTTGCCGAAAACAAACTTTTTGCAACGCTTGACACGACGGTGCGCAAGGTTGTCATCGACAATCTGCCGTTTCTTCTGACTGATACAGTCGGATTCATCCGCAAGCTTCCGACTCATCTTGTCGAGTCGTTCAAATCGACCCTTGACGAAGTCCGCGAGTCAGACATTCTGGTTCATGTTGTCGATATTTCCCATCCGAATTTCGAGGAACAGATCGAGGTTGTCAACCGGACTCTGACGGAGGTTTGTGAGGGTGCGGAGAAGCCGATGATCATGGTGTTCAACAAAATCGATGCGTTCTCCTACAAGCCGAAGGATGCGGACGATCTGACGCCCGCAACCCGCGAAAAC
The DNA here is from genome assembly GCA_910586475.1 of uncultured Muribaculaceae bacterium. Lineage (GTDB taxonomy): Bacteria > Bacteroidota > Bacteroidia > Bacteroidales > Muribaculaceae > Paramuribaculum. The sequence goes on from CAJUHM010000031.1 coordinate 18,067, forward strand.
ATACCTCTTGAAGAGCTTGAACGGACCTGGATGGGCCGCATGGGCGACAACGCAGTGTTCATCTCGGCCAAAAAAGGGATCGGGATCGAAAAGCTCAAACGTCTTCTCTATGACAAGGCGAAAGAGATCCATCTGACTCGTTTTCCTTACAATGATTTTCTTTTCCAGACCTACGACGATCTCGATTCGCCGCAGGCCGAGGAGTAATAATTTCGAATCCCCCCACCCTAAAAAAAATGACAGCTCCGATATTCATGCGCAGACTTCTGCTCCTGCTGATACTGACCATCTGCAACGCGGTCGGCATCAGTTCACTCTCAGCGGCAATCAAGAAGGATACGTTCACTTACGATCCAGCCAACAACCTGAAGATCACCCGCGTCACTGACAGCGACGCCCTTTCCCGGACATCGGCAAATCCATGCATCATCTTTGCGTTCGGGGGAGGATTCACCCACGGCGACCGCGACGATGCGCGCTATGACGATTATCTGTCGTTCATGGCCCGCCAGGGATATGTCGTCTGCTCGATCGACTACAGCACCACGCTCGGCAGTTTCACTCCGACAGAATCGGGGACGGCCGCACTGGGCGAATTCGGAGAAGCACTGGTCGAGGCTGTCGAAACGGCAACGGAAGACTTCCTGACAGCTACGGGATTCGTCCTTGCCAAAGCGCGTGAATGGAATGTCAGTCCGGATGCCATTATCGCTTCAGGCTCAAGCGCGGGGGCCATCACCGCCTTACAGGCAGAATCGGTCATTCAGTCACCGTGCTGCCCGGAAGACCTGCCCAGGAGTTTCAATTATGCAGCTGTCGTTTCGTTTGCCGGCGCGATTCTTTCGGAAGGCGAGCCGAGCAATCTGGACGCATTCTGCCCGGTCATGCTCTTTCACGGCGACGCAGACAGCCAGGTGCCCTATAATAAACTGACGGCAGGGCCTATGGGGCTTTACGGCTCACTCTATCTGGCCGAGAGATTCAAATCCGCCGGCAAGGAGGGGGCGTTTCACATGGAGAAGGGCGCGACACATGAAATGGCATTGCGCCCGATGAAAGAGAATCTCTTTGACATTGCGGGGTTTCTCTCACAGGTTCTTTCGAGCCGGACGTCCGATTATGAGTGGACCGTCGTGACTGTTCCTGGCCGCTCATCGTATAAGACCGATTTCACAATCTACGACTATATCCGCTCCAATCTTCCATGAAACAGATTCTGACAATTCTCGCGACGGTGATCATGTCCGGATGTGCCAACAACGGGAGTGCCCGCGTCGCAGACCATCCGGGCTCAACGTCCGACAGCTCCGCCGAAGGGCTGGCAATGACCCATGAGCTACCCCTGCCCGCGATTCCCGATTCAATCCGCGAGCCTCAGTCGCGTGCGACTTTCCTTCTGGAGCATTTCTGGGATGAGGCCTCGCTGACCGATACGACTGTCAGCCGTAACGAACAATTCATGGAACAGAATTTCGTCAACTTTGTCAACCTCTACCCTCACGCCATCGCAGACTCACTGCCCGGAATCACGACCAGATTCCTGAAACAGGTGACGCCTGACGTCCGCTCGCGTGTGATTCTCTATGATCTTATCGAGAAATATCTTTCGGATGCAGAATCGCCAGTCAAGTCTGACGAGTCCTATATAATTTTCCTTCAGCAGTGGGTCGAACTTCCGAATCTCGACAAGTATGAAACGGAAGAGCCACGCTACCGTCTGGAGTCGGCACTAAAGAACCGTCCCGGGACAAAGGCTTCAGATTTCCGCTATGTCACCCGTGAGGGCAAGAGCGGCACACTGTCGGGGACAAAGGCCTCTAATCTGCTGCTGCTCTTCTACGATCCGGACTGCGACCACTGCAATGAGACCATCGCCTCACTCCGCAACAATCCGGATCTCAACGACGCCATAGACGACGGCAAGCTGAAGGTTGTCGCCATCTATACGGAGGGTGATGAGTCTCTCTGGCGTTCGACAAACGGATCGATGCCAGAGAACTGGACGGTAGGGATCGACCGCAGCGACATTGCGGGAACGGGTCTCTACATTGTTCCGGAAATGCCCGGTATGTATCTGCTTGACAAGGACAAAAAAGTCATTCTTCGCGACCCAGGACTGAAGATACTTTCAGAGAAATTAAGCGAGCTCTGAGAAACTGATTGAGAGTCCTGAGCCGGTCGACCTGAGTCAGACCGCGATTTCGCGTTTTTGGGGGATTTTTTCGTCGCTCATGATTGGTATTAGAGGAAAAAGCCTTATTTTTGCGAGATATTGACGGTCGCAGCGACCGTCAGTGCAATTATATCCAATCTATTACCACACTGAAACCATGACGTTAAAAAATTCACGCAGTTCGTTCTACCCCTGGGTTGTCGTAGGGCTACTCTGGGTTGTGGCGCTTCTCAACTACATGGACCGCCAGATGCTCTCGACCATGCAGAGCAACATCGCTCTTGACATTCCGGCACTCCAGAACGCCGAAGCGTTCGGCGCACTAATGGCAATCTTCCTATGGATCTACGGCTTCGCCAGCCCGTTTTCGGGCGCTGTCGCAGACCGCCTCAGCCGCAAATGGCTTATCGTCGGTTCGCTTGGCGTCTGGTCAACAGTGACACTTGCAATGGGGTTCTGCGACAGTTTCCACCAGCTGATGTGGCTTCGCGGCATCATGGGTATCTCAGAGGCACTCTACATCCCGTCGGCACTCTCGCTTATCGCCGACTATTTCACAGGAAAGGGTCGCTCGCTGGCAATCGGCCTCCACATGACCGGACTCTACTGCGGTCAGGCACTGGGCGGATTCGGCTCGCTTGTCGCCACGACATGGTCCTGGCAATCGACATTCCAATGGTTCGGAATAATCGGAGTCGTCTATGCATTTGTCCTCATCTTCCTTCTGCATGAAAAGCCAGGCCACGGCAATTCGCCAGCCAAAAAGGCGCCGTCGGCCGGTTCACCGCGTAAGAGCGAATCGATTGTCCGCTCGTTTGCGGTCATATTCTCCAGCATCGCCTTCTGGGTGATTCTGTTTTTCTTCGCTTCAAGCTCCATTCCGGGATGGGCGACCAAAAACTGGCTCCCGACGCTGTTTGTGGACAATCTCGGCCTCTCGATGGAGTGGGCCGGCCCGATGGCCACGCTTACGATCGCGGTGTCGAGCTTTATCGGGGTGATGGTCGGGGGTCCGATCAGCGACAAATGGGTGCGCCGCAATGTCCGCGGCCGTATCTATACGAGTGCTATCGGCCTCTCGATGATGATTCCGGCACTTATCTTCATCGGCCTCGCCCACAATGCGTGGCTATCGATTCTGGCGGGACTTTTCTTCGGCGTCGGCTACGGAATGTTCGACGCGAACAATATGCCGATTCTCTGTCAGTTCGTTTCGTCGCGCCAGCGCGCAATGGCCTACGGCTTCATGAACTCTCTCGGAGTCATCATGGGCGCTATAACCACCCAGCTGCTCGGCGGTCTTGCCGAATCGGTCGGTCTTGGAATGTGCTTCTCACTTATGGGCGGCATCCTTCTGATCGCCCTGGCCCTCCAGCTGATCGTGCTTAAGCCAAGATCGGACGACAAAGACCTTGAGCTGTCGGAGGCCGAACAAACCCAAATGTAATCAGATCCTCATATTAAATTAACTATAACAATGGAAAAAATCAAAGGTCTTATTGACGCACCTTTCACTCCGTTTCTGGAAAACGGAGACATAAACACCGAACCGATTCCGGCTTACTGCAACATGCTCGTTGCCAACGGCATGCAGGGCGTATTCATCAACGGTTCGTCGGGCGAAGGCTACATGCTGACAACCGACGAGCGCAAGGCTATCGCCGAAGCATGGGTCAAAGCCGCACCTGAAGGATTCAAGGTTATTGTCCATGTCGGCAGCTGCTGCACCCGCGACAGCCACGAACTGGCCCGCCACGCCGAAGAGATCGGCGCATGGGGTATCGGTGCGATGGCTCCTCCGTTTCCGAAGATCAACCGTGTCGAAGAGCTTGTGAAATATATCGAGCAGATCGCGTCGGGAGCACCCTCACTCCCCTTCTACTACTATCATATCCCGGCATTCAACGGAGCTTACCTTCCGATGGTCAAGCTGCTTGAGGCTGTCGACGGGCGGGTGGCAAACTTCGCGGGCATCAAATATACGTTTGAAAGCCTCTATGAATACAATCAGTGCCGCCTCTATAAGGGGGGAAAATACGATATGCTCCACGGTCAGGATGAAACGATCCTTCCGTCGCTGGCAATGGGTGGCGCCCAGGGCGGCATCGGCGGCACGACCAACTATAACGGCCGCGAACTCAACGCAATCATTGACTGCTGGAATGCCGGCGACATCGAAGGCGCGCGCGAACATCAGAATTTCGCCCAGGAGGTCATCAATGTCATCTGCCACTACCGCGGCAATATCGTTGCCGGAAAACGGATCATGAAGCTTATCGGCCTGGATCTCGGCCCGAACCGCGTTCCTTTCCAGAACATGACTCAGGAAGAGGAAGAGGCAATGCGTGCGGAACTGGACGCAATCGACTTCTTCTGCCGCTGCAACAAGGTCTGAGCGCATGAGCAGACGCTGGCTTACAATTGTGACAGCCGCACTCCTCCTGTGCCAGGGAGGAGTGTCGGCCAAGACCAAGGTCGCATGTATCGGCAACAGTATCACCTATGGCTACGGACTGGCCGCAGAGGAGCGAGAGCAGCTCTGCTATCCGGGCCGGTTACAGTCGATTCTCGGAGACCGATATGAAGTCGGCAATTTCGGCCATAGCGGAGCAACGCTTCTCGTCAGCGGACATAACCCTTATGTCCGTCTGCCGGAGTGTCGCGGAGCTCTTGAAATGAAGCCAGACATTGCGGTTATCCACCTTGGAGTCAACGACACAGACCCACGCAACTGGCCTAATTACTCAGACTTTTTCATTCGCGACTATGGCGCGCTGATCGATTCGCTCCGAGCAGTCAATCCGCAGGTCAGGATTATGATTGCGCGCCTGACGCCCATCGGGGCAAAACACTATCGATTCCGCACCGGCACACGCGACTGGCGTCTGCTTGAACAGGAGGCGATCGAATGCGTCAGCCGACTCAAGGGAGTCGAGCTGATCGATTTCGACATTCCCCTACGCGACCGTCAGAATCTCATGCCGGACGGCATCCACCCAGATGCGACAGGCTACGGAATTCTGGCCGAGAGCGTCGGCAAAGCCATCACCGGCAACTACGGGGGGCTTAGACTGCCGCCTCTCTATCAGAACGGAATGATACTCCAGCGCCACCGTCCGCTCACCATCTCGGGAAGTGCGAACGCGGGGACAGATGTGACCGTTACGCTCGACGGGATTCCATATTGCACAACGGCCGACAATCTCGGGCGCTGGCATGTCGTCACCGCTCCGCTTGCCGACGGGTCATACACACTGACTGTCGCCGACCGGGATTCCACAATCACACTGACGGATATTCTTGCAGGCGAGCTCTGGATCGCATCGGGCCAGAGCAATATGGAGTTCAGTCTGGCGTCGGCTGTCGGGAGCGAGAGGGATATTGCGCAATGCAGTGACCCCGAGCTGCGTTTCTACGATATGCGCCCACTGGCCCGCACGAATGCAGGCCAGTGGCCAGACAGCGTACTGACGGCCATAGACAGCCTCGGCCATTTCACTCTGGGCCGCTGGGAATCCGTCGGTCCTGACAATGCGGGACGCCTCTCAGCGATAGCGTATTACTTCGGGCGGCGTCTTCGCGATTCGCTCAATGTTCCGGTCGGCATCATCAGCAACGGAGTCGGGGGATCGCCCTGCGAGTCATGGATCGATGTCAACACTCTTGAAGAGAGTATGCCGGAAATCCTCGTCAACTGGAAGGGCAACGACTATGTGCAGAAATGGTGTCAGCAGCGTGCGGAAGATAACGCGCCAGGCAGTCACCGCCATCCCTATGAGCCAAGCTATCTGTTTTCGGCGGGTATCCGTCCGCTGGGACGTCCCGACATAGCGGGCGTGATCTGGTATCAGGGGGAGTCGAACGCGCATAACACAGAGCTCCACGAACAGCTCTTCCCTCTCCTTGTCGAGAGCTGGCGGCGAGAGTTCCGCTCACCCGGCCTGCCGTTCTGCTTCGTTCAGCTGAGCAGCCTGGACCGCCCGTCATGGCCTACATTCCGCGACTCGCAACGCCGCCTGGCCGAGCGCATGGATGGAGTCTATATGTCGGTCAGCTCGGATCATGGCGATTCGCTCGACGTGCATCCCCGCAACAAGCGTCCGATCGGCGAACGTCTTGCCCGACAGGCTATGCGCAACATCTACGGATTCAGCCACGTGACGCCTTGCGGACCTCAACCGGCCGACGCGAGGGCAGAGCGCGACGGATCTGTCACTATCCGCTTCGACTATGCGGACGGCCTGACAACGTCCGACGGCAAGAGTGCCGCTACGTTTGAAATTGCCGATGACGGCGGCCTGTTTGTCGAAGCGCAGGCAGAAATACTCGACAACGGAAGAATAAGGCTTCATACCGGACAGCCGGGCTACAGGCCAGTCGCCGTACGATACGGGTGGCAACCGTTCACACGCGCCAACCTGATCAATTCCGACAGCCTGCCAGCTTCCACTTTTAAAATTGCAATCTCAAATATGAACGAACTCTACAAACCGGAAGACGGTTTCGATAAAGGGGTTTCGGCTTGTTTTGCCGGAGTCCTTCCCGACGGCACAGCTCTGATTGCCGGCGGATGTAACTTTCCATGCGACGAACCTCTGTCGGCGCATGCACAGAAGAAATTCTACAAAGGGATCTATCTCTACGACGGAGCGGAATGGCAACGCGCCGGCTCGCTGCCCGAAGCGACAGCCTACGGGGCTTCGGCCACAGTGGCAGAGGGTATCGTCATGACCGGCGGCACAACAGCCGATGGCGCGACCGCCAAAACATTTCTGATCAGACATGACCTTACGACCGAAGAGCTGCCGGATCTTCCGGGCACGCTTGACAATATAGCCGGGGCTGCTATCGGCAACATGGTCTACGTTGCAGGCGGAAACCTCAACGGGGTGCCCTGCAGAGAACTCTATGCGCTCGACCTCGACCAGCTCCAAAAGGGATGGAAACGTCTCAGCCGGATGCCCGGCAATCCGAGAGTGCAGCCTGCGATGGCGGCATCGGGAGGAAAGCTCTATCTATGGGGCGGTTTTGCAGGGCGCCACGACAAACATGAGCCGACGCTCGAGCTGGACGGCCTCGTCTATGATCCGTCGAAGGATAAATGGAGTCATCTGGAAGGTCCATGCGATGCGGACGGAACTCCAGTTGCAACCGGAGGCGGATGCGCGGCGACACTGCCGGACGGACGTGTCGCCATTGCGGGCGGAGTAAACAAGGATGTTTTCCTCTCAGCTCTGATCAATCAGGCACACGACTATCTCAACCACCCGATCGGATGGTATCGTTTCAACCCGACGGTATTCGTCTTCAATCCGGCAGACGGCTCGTTTGCCATAGGGGAAAGCGATCCACGTTTGGCACGCGCGGGCGCGTCGGCCATAGCCACAGCTGATGGTCGGATCATTCTCGTCGGCGGTGAACTCAAACCTCGAATAAGAACCAACATAACCTCAAAAGTAAAGCCATGACAAATAAGGACTTGGATCTCAGCATAAGCAACTACGGAACGACGCGTGGCAAATCGTATGACATCGCGCTACTGCCTTGGGGTGCGACAGAGCCCCACAACCTTCATCTGCCATATCTTACGGATGCAATTCTGAGCCACGATATTGCTGTGGATGCAGCCATATTCGCACGTAAGGAGTATGGAATCAATGCGATGGTCATGCCGCCGAGTCCTCTCGGCGCCCAGAATCCGGGACAGAGGGAGCTTCCTTTCTGTGTCCACTACCGCCACAACACGCAGATGGCGGTCCTGACCGACATCGTCGCGTCGCTCAACCATCAGGGCATAAAGCGCCTGCTTATCGTCAACGGTCACGGCGGCAATTCGTTCAAGGGCATGATAAGGGATCTGGCTGTCGATTATCCGGACTTTGTCATCGCGTCGGGCGAATGGTTCAAGGGCGCGCCTGCAAAAGAGTATTTCGACAATCCGGGCGACCACGCGGATGAGGTCGAAACGTCGGTAATGATGCACTACCATCCTGAACTGGTCAATCTCGATGAAGCCGGCCCGGGTGGCAACGGCGGCTTCCGTGGGGAATGTCTTTCGAAAGGAATCGCGTGGGTTCCCCGAAACTGGTCGCGCATGAGCGATGACACCGGCATCGGAAACCCGTCGGGCTCGTCAGCCGAAAAGGGAGCCAGATTCGCGAAGGCGTGTGCAGAGTCGTTTGGAAAGGTGATCGCAGAATTGTGTGAACCGGATCTCTACCGCTGATAATAACTACAACGATAATTAATTCATAATCAAAATGGATAATTTCAGCTATTGCAGTCCAACAAAATACGTGTTCGGCCGAGGAGCCGAAAATCATGTTGCACAGGAACTCGCTTCGATCGGAGCGACACGCGTCATGATTGTCTATGGCGGCGGTTCGGTTGTCAGAAGCGGCCTTCTGGACCGGGTCAAAGTCCAGCTTGACGCAGCAAACCTTTTCCACACCGAACTCGGAGGGGTCGATCCAAATCCGACAGACCCGAAAGTGAGAGAAGGGATCGCACTTTGCCGCGAAGCCGGCATCGACACGGTTTTAGCCGTCGGGGGCGGCTCAGTCATCGATACGGCCAAGGCGATAGCTGCTGGCGTACCATACCAGGGTGATTTCTGGGACTTCTGGGCCGGCAAAGAGACGATCCGTGAGGCTCTTCCTGTCGGTGTTGTCCTGACGATTCCGGCCGCCGGCAGCGAAGGATCAGGCAACTCCGTCATCACGCTGCTTGAGGGAATGCACAAGATCAGTCTCAGGACAGATTTCTGGCTGAGACCAAAGTTCGCTCTTCTCAATCCGGAACTGACATTCACCCTGCCTGCGGAACAGACGGCTGCGGGAATCGCCGACATGATGGCCCATATCTTCGAGCGCTATTTCTCTCCGACGCAGAATGTGGAGGTCACCGACCGCATTTCGGAGGGTCTTCTGACGGCAATAATGACGGATGCAGTGAAGGTGATGGCCGACCCGACAGATTACGAGGCGAGAGCCAATATCATGTGGAGCGGCACGCTGGCCCACAACGGGCTGTGCGGCTGCGGACGCAAGGAGGACTGGGTGTCCCATTTCATGGAACATGAGATCAGCGCGGTCTACGGTGTCACGCACGGTGCGGGACTGGCAGTGATTCTTCCGGCGTTCATGACCTATATGGCAAAGCACCGTCCGGAGAAAGGGGCCCAGCTGGCACGACGCGTTTTCGGCGTCAGCGAGAATGATGACTGCCTTGCGGCTCTTGAAGGCATCGGACGGCTTAAAGCGTTTTTCGCGTCGATCGGACTTCCGCTGACTTTCGGGGAGCTTGGAATCGACCGCCCGAACATCGAACTTCTTGTCAGGAAACTCCATGAGAACAAAGGCGAGCTTATCGGCGGCTACATGACGTTAGGCCCGACTGAGACTGAAGAAATCTACCGACTCGCACTCTGATGCGGTCGAAAAATAACGTGGCGCTGTGTCGATTTTTTTAATTTTGACACAGCGCTATTGCTCGATCATCACTTCATCGGCGCCGACTGTCAGAATGGCCGGAATGCTTTCGACAAAAGGCATGATCGAGGATGCATGTCCGAATGGCACTCCGTAGGCCACGGGATAGTCATAATCGGCTACGAGCTCGCTGATCATCTCTTCCATTGAACGTCCGTCGACATCGGGAGAGTATTCTGTGAAATCGCCGACAATCAGACCTTTCAGGCGCCCCAAAACGCCTGAAAGCTTAAGCTGATACAACATTCTTTCGATCTTGTAGACCGGTTCGGAGACATCTTCGACAAAGAGGATCGTATCGGGCTTGAGGATGTCGTAGGGGGTTCCGATGAGAGCCGTCAGAACGGCCATGTTGCCGCCAAGAAGGATGCCAGATGACCGTCCGCAACGGTTCAGCGGATGGGGCTTCACACTATAGGTCGGCAGCTCTCCCTGAAGAATTCCGAACAGAGCGCGGGAATCTTCGTCGTCGCCGGCATGGCTCGCGATGTGGCGCGCCATCGGACCGTGGACAGATGCGATTCGATGACGGTGCATGAGCGCGTGGAGGGCGGAAATGTCGCTGAATCCGATGATCCACTTTGCATTGTCGCGCAGCGGAAGCCTGTCGAGCCTGTCGAGCAGATGGACTGCTCCATAGCCTCCTCTCGAACAGAGAATTGCCTTTACGGAAGGATCGAGCAATGCGGCTTCGAGGTCGGAGTAGCGTTCGTCGGGAGTCCCGCTATATGTCGCGTGGCGTCCGAAGGCGTGGGGCGAGGTGTAGGGTTTCCAGCCGAATGACTGCAGAACGGGAATCGCCGCATAGACATTCTGCGGGCGCGTTATGCCTGCGGGGGAAACGATTGCGACCTTGTCGCCCTTTTTCAAAGGATCGGGAATGATTACGCTGTCCATATCAGTTGACCTGTACGACAAGGCCGGCGTTACGGAAACGCCGGGCAATTAATTCAAGCTCTTCGCGGTCGACTTTCCGCAGGGTCCGGCATGGTGTCTGACGGTCGATCGAATAGAGCATCACTGATTCGGGAGCGATCCGGCGGCATGCGTCGACAAGAGCGTCGATCTCGGCGTCGGTCGTGTTGTCGACCGGCACACCGTCGATGTCGCCCCGCAGGAGCATTGTCTGGACTATAGCCTTGCCAGCGAACTGTGCGATCCCTTCGATGGCTCGCCGGACAGTGAAATCAGGCGAAGCTGGGCGGTCGATGATACGCATCGTAGCGTCAACTGCTGAATCGAGTTTCAGGATGTTGTTGTCGACACGCCGCAGGGCGCGGACAACGCGCTCGTCGTGAAGACGGGTCGAATTGCTCAAGACGCTTACTTTCACCTGAGGGAAATAACGGTCGCGAAGCGCAAGAGTATCGTCGATTATGCCTTCAAAATCAGGATGAAGAGTCGGCTCTCCGTTTCCGGAAAATGTTATGACGTCGAGGGGCTGGCCGTCGGCTTTCATTTGGCTCAGTTTTTCGTCGAGCTGACGGCGCACTTCTTCGCGCGAAGGGAGTCCGGAAGTTCCGGGTCCCTGGGCGTTGAATCCGGCCTCGCAATAGAGGCAGTCGAATGAACAGATTTTACCGTCGACGGGCGAAAGGTTGACACCGAGCGAATTGCCAAGCCGGCGAGAACGGATCGGCCCGAAGATGACGGAATGGAAAAGAACTGTCTGCATGAGCAAATCAAAATAGAGGGGAGAAACGATCGGTAGTTATTTTACTTCTTTGTGATGTCGACCTTTATGGTTGCCGGCATCGTCAGATTACGCTGGTCAACGGCTTCGATGACCTCATGGGCGAGGTGGACGAAAGCGTGTCCGGTGATCGAATCCGTCAGAGCAATGGGTTCGCCTCCGTCGGCCTTGTCGCAGATCGATCCAACCAGCGGGATCTGTGCGAGAAGACGGATTCCAAGCTCTTCTGCCAGCGCAACACCGCCGTCGCGGCCGAAAATGTAGTAGCGTTCGTCGGGATGCTTCTCTGGAGTGAACCACGCCATATTCTCAACCAGGCCGAGCACCGGGACATTGACCTTATCGGACATAAACATCGCGATTCCTTTGCGGGCATCTGCCAGAGCCACTTCCTGAGGAGTGCTGACAACGACCACACCCGTCATGGCGAGCGTCTGAACGAGGGTCAGATGGATGTCGCTCGTTCCCGGCGGCATGTCGATCAGGAAGTAGTCGAGTTCACCCCAGTCGGCTTCTTCGATGAGTTGTCGCAAAGCGTTGGACGCCATGCCGCCGCGCCAGAGAACCGGAGCGTTGCGGTCGACAAGGAATCCGATCGAGAGCAGTTTGACTCCGTAGCGCTCAGCCGGGATGATGAGCTGCCGTCCGTCGACTTCATGTATAAACAGCTGCTCGTCCTCAAGTCCGAACATTTTCGGGACCGACGGGCCGAAAATATCGGCATCGAGCAGTCCGACTTTATAGCCTTCGCGTGCGAGAGCGACGGCGAGGTTCGAGGCGACGGTTGATTTTCCGACTCCTCCCTTGCCAGAAGAAACGCCGATTATGTTTTTCACTCCGGGCAGAGCCGGACGTTTCTTTGTTTCAGGCTGTGGCACTATTGTGCTGATTGTCACCTCGACTTCCGGAGATATGCAGGAGTGGATGGCTGCTTCGGCGCTCTTGACGAGCGAGCGCATGAAGGGATCTGTCGGTTTCCGGAACTGAAGCGAGAAACTGACTTTGTTGCCGTCGATGCGGATGTCGTCGGCCACCATGTCGAGTTCGACGATATTCTGTCCGTTTCCGGGGTAACGGACAGTCTTAAGAGCGTCAACAATTAGCTGGGGATATAATCTTTCCATAGTTATTTCGGTTCTTTTTCAATTGATTCTCCGGCAAACAGAGCCGGCATCTGGATCTGTCCGCGTGAGAAGCTGCGGTAGGTGTCGCGTTCGATCTCGATATCCGGTTCGACAAGAGGAGTTGTCTGGTCGAGACCGAATGCGAAATATTTGATTGTCAGTCCGCGGTCGAGCCACTGCTGTTCGTAGTATGTACGGATGTTCAGAATCGGATCGCCGGCATGAGTCGAGTAGAGGTCGGCGGTGTCAACGAATACGTGAAGCCGGTTAAGGCCGGCCATTTCACGGGTGTAGGTATAAAGAAATGGGCTGTCGGACTTGAGGTTGATGCGTATGTTCTCGCCAGCGACCTTTCGGTAAAGCTCCATGAAACGCGTTGAAGTCAGACGCTTGCGAGTCTTTTTCATCTGTGGATCAGGGAAGGTGATCCAAATTTCCGAGATCTCTCCCGGAGCGAAGAATTCCGGCAGGAGTTCGATGTCGGTTCTCAGAAACGCGACATTTTTCATGTTGTTTTTTTTGGCTTGCGAGGCACCAGTCCACATACGCGCGCCCTTGATGTCGATACCGATATAGTTTACATCGGGGTTTGCGGCTGCGAGTCCGACCGTGTATTCACCCTTTCCACATCCGAGCTCAAGAATTATCGGTCGGTCGTTGTGGAAAAAGTCTTCATGCCACCTGCCCTTTAGCGGAAATCCGTCCTGCTGCAGCTTAGCCCAGGGATACTGGAAAACGAAGTCGATCTCCTCCATTTCCTTAAATTTCTTCAGTTTATTCTTTCCCATTATCGGTTGATCAACTTATTGAATGTTAGTAATGCAAAATTAGCGAAATTCCCCCCGTTTGCCAAACAAAGATTCTCTTAAACGCAAAAAACGGCCGACCCGCGTCGCCCGTTTTCTTATCAATCATTCAATAAACAATAATGTGAAAATTCAAAAACCAATCAAATTATTAAAACCAATCATTATTTTAACCAATCAAAAACATGTGTGTGTGTGCATTTCAGAGTAATCAAGAGACAAAGCT
>CAJUHM010000032.1:0-4584 GCA_910586475.1 uncultured Muribaculaceae bacterium
GCGACCCCAACCTTGGCAAGGTTGTGCTCTACCAACTGAGCTATTTTCGCGTTGGCCACAAGCGGCGTTTTCCCGATTGCGATGCAAAGTTAGTCACTTTTTTGAAACTGACAAAATTTTTCCAAACTTTTTTTCATATTTTTCTTGACCTTTCCGCTAGAATAGCCGTTTCTAAAGCATAACCCAAAGTTATTCAACCAGTTTCAATAGCTCATTTTTTCGCATTTTTTCAAGACTTTTCTGCACCAACCTTCCCTTCGGCTCCCCTACTCCGTCAAACGCGCCCATGCCGATCCGCAGCCTACCTCAAAAAAAGTTTGACACGCCTCCGATCCAGAGTCTGATTTTTTTCAGAATTTTCACCGAATAACTTCTGAATGGAAATGAAGAACTCCATATGACATTTTTTTTTCGTAATTTTGCGACGGCATGGAGTACGCAATCCAAAAGGCCGCGCTTCTACCCTTCGTCCTTACGCCGTCGGCTCCTCTTCGGCGGCGCATCTGCGGAGCCATTCTTTAACAACTGGTACAATTACAGAACTACTTTATATTATAATAATGCCTTCATCCATTCCTTCTGGACTGTCGCATCTGAGCGATCCCTGGGACCGCGAGCACCTGTGGCATCCCTACACTTCGACGATCAACCCGCTCCCTACCTACTGTGTTGAATCGGCAAGCGGCGTCAGACTCCGGCTCAGCGACGGCCGCGAACTGATCGACGGCATGTCGTCATGGTGGTGCGTAATCCACGGCTACAACAATCCTGACATCAACAAAGCGGCCAAAGAACAGATCGACCGCATGGCCCACGTCATGTTCGGTGGTCTCACCCATGCTCCCGCCATCGAACTCGGCAAACTGCTTCTGGAAAGCGCACCCAAAGGGATGAACAACATTTTTTATGCAGACTCGGGCTCTGTCGCAGTCGAAGTGGCTATGAAAATGGCCGTGCAGGCCGCTGTCTCAAAAAGCGGATCCCACAAAAAGACAAATTTCGTCACCATACGTTCCGGCTATCATGGCGACACATGGAACGCCATGAGCGTCTGCGACCCAGTCACCGGAATGCACACCGCATTCGGCACATCGCTGCCGATCCGATATTTTGTCGATTCGCCTTCAGTCGGATTCGGACAGGAATGGGATCCGGAAGCCATGTCTCAGCTCGAAACGGTTCTTTCCGAACACTCCGACGAAATCGCCGCACTGATCCTCGAGCCAGTCGTTCAGGGTGCCGGAGGCATGCGGTTCTATCATCCTCAATTTCTTGTCGAGGCCCGCAAGCTGTGTGATCGCCACGGCATCTATCTGATCTTCGACGAAATCGCCACCGGTTTCTGGCGCACCGGCAAACGCTGGGCTGCTGAATGGGCCGGCGTCGAACCCGACATAATGTGCATCGGCAAAGGACTGACTGCGGGCTACATGACAATGAGTGCCGTCATGACAACAAAAGACGTAGCCGACACAATCTCCCTCGGCGAAGCTGGAGTGATGATGCACGGACCAACGTTCATGGCCAACCCCTTAGGATGTGCGATTGCAGTCGCATCGCTCCGCCTCCTTAATTCACAGAACATGCCGGAACGAGTAAGCCATATCGAATCTCAGCTCAAAAAACTCCTCGGACCGGCCGCCGCAATTTCCGGCGTCAGAGAAGTCCGCGTCCTCGGCTCGATCGGAGTCATCGAAATGGAAAATCCGGTCGACATGGCCTCTTTCCAGGCCAGATGCGTCGAAGAGGGCATCTGGATACGCCCGTTCGGCAGACTGGTTTATGTCATGCCACCTTATATAATCAACGACCGAGATCTTGAGTTTCTCTGCAAAAAAATGATTGCTATCGTTAAGGAGGGCGCTTCTTCAAGATGAGCTACGCCGACACTCTCGACCGACTCCGTTCGGAAGGCAATTTCAGAAAAATCCCGCAGGCAACCCCGTCTGCCGGACTGATCGACTTTTCGCTCAACGACTACCTGGGACTGGGGGCACGTCAGGACCTTCAGGAAGTTTTTTTTGCAGACGAGACAAACCGCAGAATACCCATGACCTCGTCGGCAGCACGCCTTTTGAGCAGCCATCAGACGGAATATGAAAAGCTTGAAACCCTGCTGTCAACACTCTACGGCAACCGTCCGGCACTTCTTTTCAACAGCGGCTACCACGCCAACACCGGCCTGATCTCAGCCCTTGCCTCCGAAAAAGACACCCTCATACTCGCCGACCGACTGGTCCACGCAAGCATCATCGACGGAATCACACTGAGCCGCGCTCCCTTCCGGAGATTTCCCCACAACGACTTCGCCCGCCTCGAGGCCCTGCTCAGTCGCGAACACGACAACTACAGCCATATAATAATAGCCGTCGAATCGGTCTACTCTATGGATGGCGACTCAGCCGACCTCGAAACCCTTTGCGCTCTCAAAAGCCGATTTCCGAAATCAATCCTCTACATCGACGAAGCCCATGCCTTCGGAGCCGTAGGCGTCAGCGGGCTCGGTCTCTGCCGCGGCCTGCAGACATTCCCCGAAATCGACGTAATTGTCGGGACATTCGGTAAAGCCTGCGCTTCAGCGGGAGCCTTCGCCATCACGACTCCAACCCTACGGGACTATGCCGTCAACCGAGCGCGCAGTTTCATATTCTCCACAGCAATCCCACCGATAACATGCGCCTGGACACGCTTCATGATCGAGCAGATCGTCGGAATGGAGACCGAACGGCAACACCTTCGCTCACTCTCCGGGCGCCTCGCCGCAAACCTCGGACAAGACTCACCGCGCTACATCACACCGGTCATAATCGGCTCTTCCAACGAAGCAATCCGCATCTCCACACAGTTGATCGACGAAGGAATAAAAGTGCTGCCGATCCGCACTCCGACAGTCCCGCCCGGAACCGAACGGCTCCGCATCAGCCTGAGTGCCGCAATGGCCCTCGAACAGATCGACAGACTGACCGACGCACTCAAATCGGCCATAAACCAATAACAAACATTAGGCTGCTGCATGAAAATCAAGCATCTGACCAACACAGGATCATCGCGACTCCTTCTATTTTTCGCCGGATGGGGAATGGACGAAAACCCGTTTTCAACCTTCCGGCCAACCGATTGCGACTTCGCGGTTGCCTATGACTACTCCATTTCGACGGACGCCCAACTACAATCAGACCACACCGAAATAATGATTGTCGCATGGTCATTCGGAGTTATCGCCGCCGACCTCTTCATCAGCCACCATCCGGAACTGCCCATAACAGCACGGATCGCCGTCAACGGCACCCTCCACCCCGTCGACGACCGGCTGGGAATCCCGACAGCCATCTTCGAACGAACGCTTGCCGGTCTGACCGAACAATCGCTGAGCAGATTCAACCGGCGGATGTGCGGCGGCGCAAAAGCAGCCCAGACATTCAGCGCCAGCCGGCCTCACCGCAGCCTCGACTCCCTGCGCAACGAACTCATCGCCATCTCAGCCCTGCGGAATGCCGGATCATCATGGGACAAAGCCTATATATCCCTCAACGACAACATCATTCCGCCCGACAACCAGAAAGCCGCATGGGCTCTTGCAAACGTTGACACAATCGAAATCGACGCCCCGCATCTCCCTGACCTGAAATCGATCTTCGAGAGAGAGATAATCGACAAAAAACTTGTGGCACAACGGTTCGGCAGCGCCGTCGAGACATACGACGACAACGCAGACATCCAGCGCGCCATAGCCTCGGAACTCTCCGAACGGTGGAGAACGCTATGCCCCCCGGAAACAATCGACAGCCTCATCGAAATAGGCGCCGGCACCGGACTTCTCACCGACAGCCTCTGCCAATGGCTCACCCCCCGAAACCTGCAACTCTGGGACATTTCACAGATCTCGGACCGCCTGCCGGGACAGCACCAAATCTGCGACGGCGAAACAGCCATCCGCAGACTCAGCCCGGAGACAGTCGACGCCATCGCTTCCGCATCAGCAATGCAATGGTTCTGCTCGCCGCGCTCCTTCATCGCCGGCTGCTCCAAAGCCCTGAAAAAGGGGGGTTGGCTCGCAATCGCCACCTACGGCCCTGACAACTTCACAGAAATCCGCAAGCCGCCATATCCCTCCCTCTCAAAACTGACCCAGTGGATCGGCAACGACATGGAAATCCTCTACGCCGACGAGCAACGCATCGCCCGCCAATTCAATTCTCCGAAAGAGCTACTGACCCACATACGGCTCACCGGAGTCAACGCCGTCACCCAGGACAGAAAAACCATAACGGAAGCCCGGCACATAATCACCCGCGACCTCCGCACCCTCACCTACCACCCCATCATCATCATAGCCCGCAAACGCTAACCCCCTGCTTCCGCCGCCGCAACCCAGACAATAATGCAATTCCGACAAGCCACATTAGCCGACCTCCCCGCCACCACCGCCATCATACGGATGGCCGTCGAACGAATGCTCTCACTCGGTCGCAAGCAGTGGGACCACACCTACCCCACCGACGCCGACATATTCAACGACATCGCCGAAGGACGCGGATTCGTACTGACAGACAGACATGAAACCGTCGTGGCCTACGGAGCCGT
>CAJUHM010000032.1:4594-15941 GCA_910586475.1 uncultured Muribaculaceae bacterium
CGTCAGCCACGGCCCCGAACCCGCCTATGAAAAAATCGAAGGCGACTGGCTCAGCGACATCCCATATGTTGTTGTCCACCGCCTCGCAGTCGACCCCTCCAGAAGAGGACAGGGCTATGGCCGTATATTCCTTGAATCTGTCGAGACATTTGCCGCCGGAAACGGAATCGGCTCATTCCGCATCGACACCAACCACGACAACACCGAGATGCTATCCATCCTTTCGCGTCTCGGATTCGAATACTGCGGACTGATCCATGACCACGGCGAGCGAATGGCCTACGAAAAACTAATCTGACCCTTGAGCCCCCGCCCGCCGCACACCATAATGTACAGACTCCCGTCACAAAAAAAATATCCTTGAAACACGGTGATTTTGGAAAAGAATCACTAACTTTGTAGAAAATATGTAAAAATGGCCGCCAATCTGCAGCAACGACTCGAAAGTATCAGAAGCAAAGCCAGCCTCCTTACAGAGCGCTACGTCGATCTTCTTGAAGAAAAGCGTGCTGCCGAAGCAAAAATCGCCCAGCTCCAGTCAACGTTGCAACATCAGCAACAGGAGATTGACCGGCTGCGACAACAGAACGAACAGTTGCGCGTCGTCACAACCCTTTCGCCCAAACGCGAAGATGTGGAGCGAAGTCGTGCCTTTTTATCGCAATTGGTGCGGGACATCGACAAATGCATCGCCGAACTAACCGAATGATGCAATGAAAGATAAACTGGACATAACGCTCAAAATAGCCGGCGTGGAACTCAGCCTGTGCATCGACCGCGACGAAGAACACCTTCTCCGCAGCGTCACAAAACAAGTCAACCATGCCTATGATAAATACAGCGAACTATTCGCCGACCGCTCTTCCGACGAGATTCTGGCGATGGTAACGCTCCTGTTCGCCAAGGGTTTCATCCAGCTGAAAACCCAGATGGCCGAACTTGATTCAACTTTGGAACAATTCGACTCTGAATTGTCGAAATTGTTACGGGAAAACATCTGACTCATGAGCATTTAGCCAACCTTTATCTCCACTTCACCCTGACGGTATCCCTCTTCACCCGATTGCCAGCCGGTCCGGCAAACAGCCCGCTACCCCATTGCGGAAATGCGCCCGACCACCTGCCGCAGGCCGGGCATATCGACCTGCATTTCACTCATTTAACCAAGAAAACATAAACCGTCAAAATAAATAATATAAACAACATGGAGATAAACATTATAACCTGTGTATTTATAGCCATCATCGCATTGGTTATCGGCATCGTCGTAACCACGATTGTCCAGCGAAACATGGCCAGCTCGCGTGCCAACGCAATTATCGACGAAGCCCGCAACGAAGCTGAAGTCCTTAAGAAAAACAAACTGCTCGAAGCCCGTGAAGAAGAGCTCAAAATCGTTGGAGAAGCCGAAAAACAAGCCAACCAGCGCATGCAGAAAATCCAGCAGAACGAAAGCCGGCTCAAACAGCGCGAACTGCAACTCAACCAGCAGCAAAGCGAAAACCAGCGCGCACGCAACGAAAACGAACAGACAAAAGCTAAACTCAACGACCGCCTCGCAGCAGCCGAAGCACGTCAGAGCGAACTCGACTCGCTGAAACTCAAAGCCCAGGAAGAGCTCGAGCGCGTCAGCGGGCTATCATCCGAAGAAGCCAAGGAAAAACTGATCGAATCGCTCAAAGACGAAGCCAAGACAGCCGCACAGAGCTACATCAACGACATCATGGACGAAGCCAAGCTGACCGCCAACAAAGAAGCCAAACGCATCGTAGTCCAGTCGATACAGCGCGTAGCGACCGAAACAGCCATCGAAAACTCCGTCACAGTCTTCCAGATTGACTCAGACGAGATAAAAGGACGAATCATCGGACGCGAAGGACGCAACATCCGCGCCCTCGAAGCCGCAACCGGAATCGAGATCATCGTCGATGACACCCCCGAAGCAATCGTCCTCTCCGGATTTGATCCCGTACGCCGCGAGATCGCACGTCTCGCACTCCATCAGCTCGTAACCGACGGACGCATACATCCGGCCCGCATCGAAGAAGTCGTGACAAAAGTACGTCGTCAGGTCGAAGAAGAAATCATCGAAACAGGCAAACGCACAGCCATCGACCTCGGCATCCACGGACTCCACCCCGAGCTCGTGCGGCTCGTCGGAAAAATGAAATATCGCTCAAGTTACGGACAGAACCTCCTCCAGCACTCGCGCGAAACAGCCAACCTCTGTGCCGTAATGGCTTCCGAACTCGGACTGAACCCCAAAAAAGCACGTCGTGCAGGATTGCTCCATGACATAGGCAAAGTGCCCGATGAAGAGCCCGAACTGCCCCACGCACTCCTCGGAATGAAACTCGCCGAAAAATACAAGGAAAAACCGGAAATCTGCAACGCGATCGGCGCCCACCACGACGAAGTCGAAATGAGCTCACTGCTCGCCCCGATCGTGCAGGTCTGCGACGCGATCTCCGGCGCACGTCCCGGCGCACGCCGCGAAATGGTCGAAGCCTACATCAAGCGCCTCAACGACCTCGAGCAGCTCGCCCTCAGCTATCCCGGCGTAATCAAGACCTACGCGATCCAGGCAGGCCGCGAACTCCGTGTCATTGTCGGAGCAGACAAGATCGACGACGTAGAGACAGAAAAACTGTCGGCAGAAATCGCACGTCGCATCCAGGACGAAATGACCTACCCCGGTCAGGTGAAAATCACCGTCATACGCGAAACTCGTTCTGTCAGCTTCGCAAAATAACGCATGCCTATGGATTCGGAAAAACCAATTATCCCTCAGAACGGCGACGACGCGGCGGCTCCGCAACTTGGCAGCGGCGACGAACTGCGCCTGAGCCGGTGTCGCCGGTGTGAGCATCACGACCCGCCACGCGGAAAACTGTCGTGCTACGACTGGATGGCCGACATCCCCGGCGCCGCCGACAGCTGCGACATGGTTGAAGTCCAGTTCAAAAACACCCGCAAAGGATTCTTCCTCAACTCGCTCCACATACCACTGGAAATTGGCGACACTGTTGCTGTCGAAGCATCTCCCGGCCACGACATCGGACAGATCACACTGACCGGCCCTCTCGTGCGCCGACAGATGAAACGCGCCAACGTCAAAGCCAACGCCGAAGTGCGGCGCGTGCTACGCAAAGCAAGGCAGGCCGACCTCGAGCGCTTCGAAGAAGCTAAAGCGAAAGAAAACGACACAATGATCCGCTCGCGCAAGATCGCCGCCGACCTGAAACTCAACATGAAGATAGGCGACGTCGAATATCAGGGCGACGGCAACAAAGCCATATTCTACTACATCGCCGACGAACGAGTCGATTTCCGCCAGCTCATCAAAGTACTCGCCGAAACATTCAAGGTAAGAGTCGAAATGAAACAGATCGGCGCCCGCCAGGAAGCAGGTCGGATCGGCGGAATCGGACCATGCGGACGACCGCTCTGCTGCGCCTCTTGGATGACAAACTTCGTCAGCGTCGGAACCGCAGCCGCACGATTCCAGGACATCTCTCTGAACCCACAGAAACTGGCCGGACAGTGCGCAAAACTGAAATGCTGCCTCAACTTCGAAGTCGACGCCTACGTTGAAAGCATCAAGCATCTGCCGCCGAAAGACATCCGTCTTGAAACGGCCGACAACACATACTACCACTTCAAATACGACGTCTTCAACCGCACCGTCACCTATTCGACCGACAAATCAGTCCCGGCCAACCTCATAACGCTGACCGCCGACCGAGCCTTCGAAGTCATCGCAATGAACAAAGCTGGCGAAAAACCGCTGACACTCCTCCCGGAATCCGAAGCCAACGCCACCGAGAAAAAGCCTTATGCCGACCTCCTGGGGCAGGACAGTATCGCACGATTCGACAACGCCAAAAAGAAGAAAAAACGCAAGCCGAAATCAAAACAGCCCAAAGAAGGAACTGACGCTCCCCAGCCGACACAGCCTCAGGGACAGCAGCGCCAGAAATCCGACGAAAACCGCTCCGCATCGAAAAGCCCCAAGAACCGGCCTGAACGACGCCCGCAGAAAAACGGCAGCGACAGACAGCGCAAACCCGACAGAAACAGAGCGGAAACACCCGGCGAACGCAACGGAAACGGCAACCAGCGCCGCGAAGAACGGCGTCAGCAACCCCAATCCCAGAAGCAAAAAAATGACCAGTAAGAAACCGATCGCCCGGTTCATACTTTTCGGCTCGATCACTGCAGCGGCAATTGGAGGATGCTCCGACCGACACGACAACTTCGGCCACTTCTCGACACTTCCCGACAAAGGATGGGCCTACAATGACACCGTAGCAATCACTGCCGCCGGACTCGACTCGACCGACACTCCGCGCCGCTTCAAGATCGGTGTGCGCCATGACAATGACTACGACTACCGCAACCTGATCCTCGAAGTAACCTGTCGTGACGGACGGAAATTCTGGCGTGACACAATCGACATGCAACTGTCCGACATCTACGGAGCATGGCTCGGAAGCGGAATCGGCCCGACCTACCAGGCCGAGACAACAGTCTCCCCCTCCGCCCACATCAGCGACAGCACAATAATCTCGATCCGCCACGTCATGAGACTCGACACACTGCGCGGAATCCGACAGATCGGAGTGATCATCGACAAACCGTAACGTAAACAACACATAACAGCAACGTACCCAATCCGCGTTTATGCAACTCATTCTTCTCCCTGACAGCGAAGTGACGCGGCGCATCGAAAAAGTGCGCGGCGCAATGGCATCTGCCGGACTCGACGCGGTTCTCATAGCCGACAACGCCAACCTCTATTATCTAACCGGACGCGTCTTTGCCGGATATGCCTACATACCCGCAAAGGGCGATCCACTCTACTTCGTACGCCGCCCCGTCAGAATGGAAGGCTGCGGAGTAATTCCCGTGCGAAAACCCGAACAGATCGCCGAATCGGTCGGAGCAGACACACCCTCATCGCTCGGACTCGAGCTTGACACCATCCCCTATTCACTCGTCGGACGGTTGAGTGCCATTTTCACTGACACAAAAATCGGCAACGCATCCTCAGTCATGCGTCAGGCAAGAGCCGTCAAGACCCCTGAAGAGTTAAAAAAAATCGAAACATCCGGAATCAGACAGACCCACGTCTACTCAATGATCCCGTCACTGTTTCATGAAGGGATGACCGACATCGAGCTCCAGATCGAAATCGAAAAGGCAAGCCGGCTCGAAGGATGCCTCGGACAGTTCCGAATCGCAGGAAACTCAATGGAACTCTACATGGCCAACCTCCTCTCGGGCGACAACGCCGACAATCCGACACCCTACGACTTTGCAATGGGAGGAGAAGGACTCGACCCGTCGCTGCCGGTCGGATGCAACGGATCTGTCATTCGCCGCGGCGAAACAGTCATGGCCGATATAAACGGAAATTTCACCGGCTACATGACCGACATGACGCGCACATTCCGCGTAGGCGAAATCAGCAGCCTCGCCGAGACGGCCCACCGCTGTTCGATCGAAATATGCCGTCGCCTCGAGACCGAAGGCAAAAGCGGCGCAAAAGCCAGCGACCTATATGAAATCGCCGTAGACATGGCCCGACAGGCCGGCCTCCACGACTACTTCATGGGCCACCGTCAGAAAGCAGGATTCATCGGCCACGGAGTCGGAATCGAAATCAACGAACTGCCGGTCATTGCGCCACGAAGCCGCGACATTCTCGCCGAAAACAACGTCATTGCACTCGAACCCAAATTCGTAATCCCCAAAATCGGTGCGGTCGGAATCGAAAACACCTATGTCGTCACAACGACAGGACTCCGAAAACTGACACTCGCACCCGAAGAACTTGAAAATCTGATCTGATGAGCGATACACTCACCCGAATCAACCGGAAACCGTTCACAACCGTTAAAGAAGCCGCCGACGCACTCCAGGTCCCATGCTACGTCGTCGGCGGATATGTCCGTGACCTATTCCTCGGACGGCCGTCGAAAGACATCGACTTCGTCTGCGTCGGTCACGACAGCGGCATCAGCGTCGCACGCAAAGTCGCCTCACTCTCAGGCAAAGGATCAAACGTGAACATATTCAAAACCTACGGCACCGCTCAAGTATTCTGCCACGGCCTCGAACTGGAATTCGTGGCTGCGCGACGCGAATCCTACAACCGAGACTCGCGAAACCCGATTGTGGAAACCGGAACACTCAACGACGACATCTCCCGACGCGACTTCACCATCAACGCAATGGCCATCAGCGTCAGCGGCGACAACTTCGGCCAGCTCGTCGACATGTTCGGAGGAATGGAAGATCTTGAAAAACGGATCATACGCACCCCCCTCGATCCCGACATAACATTCAGCGACGATCCCCTCAGAATGATGCGGGCAGTCCGCTTCGCGACACAGCTTGACTTCACCATTCTCCCACAGACCCTCGACGCAATCACCCGCAACGCCGAACGCATAAAGATAATTACGACCGAACGCATCACGACCGAACTCAACAAGATCATGGGATCGGAAAAACCGTCGATCGGCTGGAAACTGCTTGCCCGCACAGGACTTCTCAAATACATCCTCCCGGAGCTCGACGCAATGAGAGGCGTAGAAATAATCCACGGTCGAAGCCACAAAGACAACTTCGAACACACCATGCTCGTCCTCGACAGAGTCGCCGCCGCAAGCGACAAACTCTGGCTGCGGTGGGCAGCACTGCTCCACGACATCGCAAAACCCGTGACCAAACGCTGGATCGAAGGAACCGGATGGACATTCCACAACCACAACTTCATAGGCGCAAAAATGGTCAAACAGATCTTCCGGAGACTGAGACTGCCGCTGGGCGAACCGATGCGCTACACTCAGAAAATAGTCGAACTCCACATGCGCCCGATCGCACTCGTCGAAGACTTCGTCACCGACTCGGCAATCCGCCGGCTCATCACAGACGCAGCCGACGACCTCGACGACCTGATGACACTCTGCCGCGCCGACATCACATCCCGCAACCCCGAAAAAGTAAGAACCCATCTGGCAAACTTCGACATGGTCATCCGGAAAATGGCCGACGTCGAAGAACGCGACAACCTCCGCAACTTCCAGCCACCAGTCCTCGGCGAGGAAATCATGGAAGTCTTCGGACTCCAGCCCTCACGTGAAGTCGGCGACATCAAAGCAGCCATCAAGGAAGCAGTGCTCGAAGGCTCAATTCCAAACACCCACGAAGCCGCCTACCAGCTCATGATCCGGATCGGAGAGGAAATGGGCCTCAGACCCCTCAGATAGCGACCCGGCTGTCCACACTCCCGGAAACAAATCCGCGCGCATTATCCCCGCATTGCAAAAAAACTGACTATCAGCGGTAAAAAAACGGAGCGACAAGCATTGAAATGACAAATAAATAACGTAAATTTGCATTCAGTTTCGTCCGGCCTATTGGCCAGACGCAGCCTCAATCGCGTTAAATTATTGCAAACCAATGATAAACATTACATTTCCCGACAATTCCGTCAAGCAGTTTGAAAAAGGGGTCACCCCCCTCCAGATTGCCGGAAGCATCAGCTCCCGTCTTGCACAGGATGTCCTTGCCGCTTCGGTCAATGACATGGAATGGGATCTGACACGGCCCATCGAAGCCGACTCATCCATCAAACTTTTCAAATGGGATGATCCCGAAGGAAAACACGCCTTCTGGCACAGTTCCGCCCACCTTCTCGCTGAAGCACTTCAGGAACTATACCCCGGCGTGAAATTCGGCATCGGACCCGCCATTGAAAACGGATTCTACTACGACATCGACCCCGGAGAACACCTTATCACAGCTGCTGACTTCGGCAAAATCGAGAAAAAAATGCTCGAACTCGCCCGGCAGAAACAGGAAATCGTCCGCAAAGACATCTCGAAAGCCGACGCCCTCAAAATGTTCGGCGACCGCAATGAAGAATACAAATGCGAACTGATCAGCGAACTTGAAGACGGTCACATCACGACCTACACTCAAGGAAACTTCACAGACCTCTGCCGAGGCCCACACATCCCGACAACCGCACCGATCAAAGCCGTCAAGGTCATGTCGCTCGCCGGAGCCTACTGGCGCGGAGATGAAAAACGCAACCAGCTCGTACGCGTCTACGGCATCTCATTCCCAAAACAAAAGATGCTCGACGAATACCTCCAGCTCCTCGAAGAAGCGAAAAAGCGCGACCACCGAAAACTCGGGAAAGAAATGGAACTCTTCGCCTTCTCACAGAACGTCGGCGCAGGACTCCCCCTCTGGCTTCCCAAAGGAGCCGCTCTGCGCGACCGCCTCGAACAGTTCCTCCGCAAAATCCAGAAACAATATGGCTACCAGCAGGTAATCACACCCCACATCGGCAATAAAATGCTGTATGTGACATCAGGACACTACGCAAAATACGGCAAAGACTCATTTCAGCCAATCCACACACCCGAAGAAGGCGAGGAATACCTGCTCAAACCGATGAACTGTCCTCACCACTGCGAAATCTTCCGCGCACTCCCGCGTAGCTACCGCGAACTTCCCCTGCGTCTGGCTGAATTCGGAACCGTCTACCGCTACGAACAGAGCGGCGAACTCCACGGCCTGACACGAGTCCGCGGATTCACTCAGGACGACGCCCACATCTACTGCGCCCCCGAACAGATCAAAGATGAGTTCCTCAAAGTCATGGACATCATCCTCTACATCTTCAAAGCCCTGAAATTCGACAACTTCGAAGCACAGATCTCGCTCCGCGACCCGAATAACAAAGAAAAATACATCGGATCGGACGAAAACTGGCATCTCGCCGAACAGGCAATCATCGAAGCCTGTCAGGAAAAAGGACTCAGCGCACGAAAAGAACTCGGAGAAGCCGCCTTCTATGGCCCGAAACTCGACTTCATGGTCAAAGACGCACTCGGACGACGCTGGCAGCTCGGAACAATTCAGGTCGACTACAACCTCCCCGAACGATTCCAGCTCGAATACACCGGCTCTGACAACCAGAAACACCGTCCCGTAATGATCCACCGCGCTCCGTTCGGATCAATGGAACGATTCGTCGCAGTTCTCCTCGAGCACACAGCCGGCCGATTCCCACTCTGGCTCGCCCCGGACCAAGCAGTCGTTCTCCCGATCTCGGAAAAATTCAACGACTATGCCCACGAAGTGGCCCGACAGCTCAACGCCGCTGACGTCCGCACAATCGTCGACGACCGCAACGAAAAAATCGGAAGAAAAATCCGCGACAACGAACTCCGCCGAATCCCCTATCTGCTCATTGTTGGAGAAAAAGAAGCCAATAATGGTGAAATTTCCGTAAGAAAACAGGGCGAAGGTGATAATGGTACGATGAAAATTACTAACTTTGCAGAAAATTTGGCTCGCGAAGTCGAAGAATTGACAAATAACTAACTTACTGAATGCAAAAAAAGCCTTTTAATCCCGGCGGACCACGCCGTCCCAACCCCAATCGCGGTCTGAATCGCCGTGGCCCTGCCACTGCCAAAGACCAGTACGTGACCAACGAACACATCCGTGCCCGTGAGGTGCGCCTTGTCGGAGACAATGTCACACCGGGAATCTACTCCATTCAGGAAGCACTCAGGATGGCCGAGGAACAGGAACTCGACCTGATTGAAATTTCCCCGACCGCAGAGCCCCCCGTCTGCAAGATCCTCGACTACCAGAAGTTCCTCTACCAGCAGAAAAAGCACCAGAAGGAACAGAAAGCCAAGGCCACGAAAGTCGTTGTCAAGGAAATCCGTTTCGGACCTCAGACCGACGACCACGACTATAACTTCAAGCTCAAACATGCGATGGGATTCCTTCAGGAAGGTGCAAAAGTGAAAGCATACGTATTCTTCCGCGGACGCTCGATCCTCTTCAAAGAGCAAGGTGAAGTCCTTCTCCTCCGTTTCGCAAACGATCTTGAAGACTATGGAAAAGTCGAACAGATGCCTGTTCTTGAAGGAAAGCGCATGATCCTCATGCTAACACCCAAAAAGAAATAATACAAAGAGAACTAACTCGAATTAATACTTCTTTATTAACAACAATTTAAAATGCCAAAGATTAAGACTAATTCCGGTGCCAAAAAGAGGTTCGCCCTTACCGGATCAGGAAAGATCAAGAGAAAACACGCTTTCAAGAGCCACATTCTCACCAAGAAGACCAAAAAGCAGAAACGCAACCTGACTCACGCCACTTTGGTTGACAAAACCAACGAAAAAAGCGTAAAGGAACTGCTCGGGCTTAAGTAAGCTTCGGAGATTTCTCTGAATCAGAATTTTTAATTCGTGTGTTTTTATTTACCCACTTTTTACTAACCGAATGTTTAGCACTCAAGAGCAATAGCCGCTAACTTTCACAACTCATTTTAAAAAATGCCAAGATCAGTAAATCATGTAGCTTCTCGAGCTCGCAGAAAGAAAATCTTAAAACTCACCCGTGGTTACTTCGGTTGCCGCCGCAACGTATGGACCGTTGCCAAGAACACTTGGGAAAAAGGTCTTACCTACGCATACCGCGACCGTAAAGATAAAAAACGCAACTTCCGCTCACTTTGGATTCAGCGTATCAATGCCGCTGCACGTCAGGAAGACCTCTCCTACAGCAAGCTGATGGGTCTCATCCACAAATCAGGCATCGAAATCAACCGTAAGGTTCTCGCTGACCTCGCCCTCAACAACCCCGCCGCTTTCAAGGCGATTGTCGACAAAGTTAAAGGCGCATAAACCCAACGCGGATTGCCCGCAAAAAAACTCCGGCCGGAAATCAGATTTCCGGCCGGAATTTTTTTTGCACAATCATCGCCGACTCGATCGCATAATCGCAGATCAGTCACAGTCGGCACGTGCAAAAATCTTTTCGAGAAGGCTATGCTTAGGCATACGGATATGGACATTCGAATGACTGTCACGCTTGTTCAGAAACAGAATCGACGAATGGAGAACGATAGCGATCCGGCTCTCGAACTCCACGATCGCATGGATATGCCGCAGCGGAATCTTATGGAAAGGCGAACCCTCGGGAAGACTCCCGATAAGCAGATTGGCATGGTCGTCAATAGCGATGTCATGCGTCTCCAGAACGTGGAGAAACAACAGATCGATGTCAAGATCATCTGCACTCAAAGGCGGCTTCTTATAGGTTTTATATAACTGTTCAATAACTTTCTGAGTAATCATTGCTGAAGCTGGTATTATAATTACACACTCTGTTTGATGGTTCATTAATATAACATCCGGAAGAACAAAAGAGTTCCAATGATCCGCAATAAAATAAGAAGAAGGCAGATCCCCGTCTGTGACATACAGAAAAAAACAGAACGCGAGATCGGAAGAGCGTCGTG
>CAJUHM010000032.1:15951-29910 GCA_910586475.1 uncultured Muribaculaceae bacterium
ACCCGATAAACAGGAGCAGACGCCGCGTTTGGGTTCAATATATATCCGGCTCTCCTTAGGCAAGGAAACCGAGGAGCACACCGGCAGCTACTGCCGAACCGATCACACCGGCCACATTCGGACCCATAGCGTGCATCAGCAGATAGTTGTTCGGATCATATTCCAGACCGAGGTTGTTCGAAATACGCGCCGACATCGGAACAGCCGACACACCGGCATTACCGATAAGCGGATTGATTTTCTTCGATTTCGGAAGGAAGAGATTGAAAATCTTCACGAAGATCACACCGCTCGTAGAAGCGATAATGAACGCCATGAAACCGAGAGCGAAGATTCCGATCGTCTCTGCTGTCAGGAACTCTGAAGCCTGAGTCGAAGCACCGACAGTCATACCAAGAAGAATCGTGACAATATCTGTCAGCGCATTCGAAGCTGTCTTAGCCAGACGGTTGCAGACCCCGCACTCACGAAGCAGGTTGCCGAAGAAAAGCATACCCAGCAACGGAATACCCGACGGAACCACGAAACAGGTCAGCAGCATGCCGACGATAGGGAAGATGATCTTCTCGTTCTGAGAGACCGCACGAGCCGGCTTCATCTTGATCAGACGCTCGTTCTTTGTCGTGAACAGACGCATGATCGGCGGCTGAATAACCGGAACGAGAGCCATGTAGGAATAAGCCGACACAGCGATCGCACCCATCAGATTCGGAGCAAGCTTCGACGACAGGAAGATTGCCGTAGGACCGTCGGCACCTCCGATGATCGCGATAGAACCGGCCTGATCGGGAGCGAAACCGAGCAGAAGGGCAACCATATAGGCACCGAAGATACCAAACTGTGCGGCCGCACCGATAAGCATCAGCTTCGGATTGGCTATAAGAGCCGAAAAGTCCGTCATCGCACCGATCCCGAGGAAGATCAGCGGAGGATACCATCCGGCACTAACACCATTGTAGAGAATATTCAGGACAGAGCCTTCTTCGTAGATGCCCACTTCGAGGCCGGCGGTAGTGTCAAAGGGGATGTTACCGATGAGCATACCGAAACCGATCGGAACGAGCAGCATCGGCTCGAAATTCTTCTTGATAGCGAGCCAGATGAAGAAGAGACCTACGGCCAGCATGACAAAATGCTGCCACGTAGCGTTATGGAATCCTGTCAGATTCCAGAACTGCTGGAGGTTAGTTAGCAAAAAATCACCAAAATCCATATTTCTAAGATTGTAATGGGTTAATGGTTAGCGCGCTTACTCGATCGTGAGGATAGATGCACCCTCAAGAACAGCGTCGCCCGGATTGACTTCGATCGATTTAACAACACCATCGCGGCCTGCATGGATGGCATTCTCCATCTTCATAGCCTCGAGGATAGCGACTGTGTCGGAAGCGCCGACCGTATCACCGACCTTGACATTGATGCTGACAATCGTGCCGGGAAGAGGTGAAACGACCTTGTGGCCTGCACCTCCTGTCGAAGTCGGCTTGGCGATCACCTTGCCGCCTTCAGCCGTACGGGGAGCGGCCGAGGGACGCGGAGCGTTTTTGATCGTAACAGGTTTCTTGTCGGCGTTGATCTCAACCTTATAGGGAACTCCATTGACCTCCACCTCGGCAACATTGTGTTCGATGTCGCCAATCGACACCTTATAAGTGTTACCGTTGATTTTATATTTGTATTCTTTCATTATTCAAATGATTTTTTTAACGGATTGTTGAAATTAACTTTTAAAGATGCCTTTTATTTCTTGGGAAGCTGGCGGAGACTGTAGATTTTCGAGCTCCACGGCGAATATGCCCGCTTCACCTTATTGATCGTAAGCACTGTGCTCTCGCGGTCGTGAGCATCGAGATGTTCGTGGAGAGCCATTGCGATAGCAGCGATTTCCTCACCAGAATCATGCGCTTTACGTTCTTCAGGATGCAGTTCGGCCACTGTAGTTCCCTTTGAAACCGCACGGTTGCGACGCAAAACTCCTTCGCCGATCTTGCTGATGATATAGAAGCAGACACACAGCAGAAGAAGCGCGCTGAACACAATGCCCATCGCCATGATCGCCATTGCGAAACCATTGGCGTCCTTTTCGGCAAACATGTCGATCTTGTCATTTTTCTCGCGGATCTTGTTGTTGGAACTGGGAGTCACAGGAAATCCTTTGCGGTCGTCTCTCACCTCCCAGGCCGCAGAAGCGTCAGGACCTTCGACATCGATTCCGTCAACCACGCGGGCATAGGAAGTATTGGGCGCGAGATCTGCAGGAACAGTGACCTGATCGATCAGAGTCACCCCGTCGGCATCGAACACACCGATCCAGTTTTCCTGGCCGGGAGTCAGAGTGAAGTTTGTGTGGAACGTTCCGAGCGTAGGCTGGCCGTCAGCCCAGAAAATGATGTGCTGACGCTTGGGGATCTTCGTATTGACATCTCCAAGAGGCACAGCATACATCATCGCCTTACGTTCTTGCGACGTCAGCGTACTGTCCAAAGTAGCCGGATT
Source organism: uncultured Muribaculaceae bacterium (assembly GCA_910586475.1). GTDB lineage: Bacteria > Bacteroidota > Bacteroidia > Bacteroidales > Muribaculaceae > Paramuribaculum. The sequence goes on from CAJUHM010000032.1 coordinate 18,448, forward strand.
GTTCGTGATGAACACGCTGGCGATATTAAGCGGAGCGTGAGTCGTGTTAAACAGCTCGATCCAGGCCTGATGACGTCCGTAGTCGTCAACCACACTGCTGTCGTTCTGCACCATCACTTCATTGATGCGCAGATTCCGGCGGCTCTGGGCTGACATGACCGAAGCACACGAGGCCATGATCAGAAGCAGAAGGAATATTTTCTTTCTCATTTTGTCTCTGTAGAATGATAATTTTGATTCGCTTGTTGATTACAGAGGAATATTGCCGTGTTTCTTGGCAGGATTAGTCAGCTTCTTGGTAGCGAGCTGCTGAAGAGCGCGGATCACACGGAAACGGGTGTTGCGCGGCTCGATGACATCATCGATATATCCGTAGCGGGCCGCATTGTAGGGATTGCAGAACAGCTTGTTGTATTCCGATTCTTTTTCCTTGAGCACTGCCTGCGGATCTTCCGAAGCCTTAGCCTCACGGGCATAAAGGACTTCGACCGCACCTGCGCCACCCATAACGGCGATCTCAGCCGTAGGCCATGCATAGTTCATATCGCCGCGAAGCTGCTTGCAGCTCATGACAATATGGCTGCCGCCGTAGCTCTTGCGCAGTGTAACTGTCACCTTAGGCACTGTTGCCTCGCCATAAGCATAAAGAAGCTTAGCTCCGTGGAGGATCACACCATTATATTCCTGACCGGTTCCGGGAAGGAATCCGGGAACATCGACGAGAGTGACCAGAGGAATATTGAACGCATCGCAGAAACGGACGAAACGCGCGCCCTTACGCGAAGCATTGCTGTCGAGCACACCGGCAAGATATTTTGGCTGGTTCGCTACGATACCGACAGCGTGGCCGTTGAAACGGGCGAAACCGACAATGAGGTTCTTTGCATAATTGCGCTGAACTTCGAGGAACTCGCCGTTGTCGATGATCGCGCCGATAACCTCATACATGTCATAGGGACGGTTCGGCGAATCGGGAATAATCTCATTGAGTGAATCCTCCAGACGGTCGATCGGGTCATTGCACTCAACCAACGGCGGTTCTTCCAGATTGTTCTGCGGAATGTAGCTGAAGAGCTTGCGGATAATCTTCAGACAGTCTTCGCCGTCTTCGGCCGCGAAATGAGCCACACCGCTCTTTGTCGAGTGCACTTCCGCACCGCCGAGAGCATCCTGAGTCACATCTTCGCCTGTCACTGTCTTGACAACCTTCGGACCGGTGAGGAACATATAGGAAATGCCCTTGGTCATGATCGTGAAGTCAGTAAGCGCAGGTGAATAGACTGCGCCGCCGGCACACGGACCGAGAATAGCTGAGATCTGGGGAATCACACCCGAAGCAAGAATGTTGCGCTGGAAAATTTCGGCATAACCGGCAAGTGCGTTGATACCCTCCTGGATACGCGCGCCCCCCGAATCATTAAGTCCGATCACCGGAGCACCCATCTTCATCGCCATATCCATGATCTTGCAGATCTTAAGTGCCATTGTTTCGCTCAGCGATCCACCGAAAACAGTGAAGTCCTGTGCAAAAACGTAGACCAGACGGCCGTCGATCGTACCGTAGCCTGTCACAACGCCGTCGCCGAGGAACGATTTCTTTTCCTGACCGAAATTGGAACAGCGGTGGCGCACAAACATATCGATTTCTTCGAATGAACCTTCGTCAAGAAGTTGGGCAATGCGTTCGCGGGCTGTGTATTTTCCGCGGTCATGCTGTTTCTGGATGGCTTTCTCGCCGCCTCCTAAGCGGGCCTCATTGCGCAGTGCAATGAGTTCCTGAACTTTTTCAAGCTGATTACTCATTGTGGGGTAATGATAGAGTTATATGGATTTGAAAGTAGAAGAAAGCCGGTGGAGTTCATCGAATGCCCACCGGTTTCTTCCTTGGTTTTGGTTTAGACGGTTACTTGTTGGGGTCTTCACACAGCTCGACGAGTGTGCCGCATGTGCTCTTCGGATGAAGGAATGCGATGTTAAGACCTTCCGCACCCTTTCTGGGGGCCTTGTCGATCAGGCGGCCGCCCTTGCCCTCAACTTCGGCAAGTGCGTTGGCAACTCCGTCCTGAACCGCAAATGCAATGTGCTGGATGCCGCCGCGGCCACCGTTGTTGGCGATAAACTTGGCAATCGCGCTGTCGGGCGACGTTGCTTCGAGAAGCTCAATCTTTGTCTGGCCGACCTTAAAGAATGCGGTGCGCACCTTCTGGTCAGCAACCTCTTCTATTGCAAAGCATTTGAACCCGAGCATATTTTCGTAAAACGGGATTGCTTCTTCAAGTGATGTAACGGCGATGCCGACATGTTCGATGTGGGAAATATCCATGATATTACTGTTTTAATTGGTTTGATGATTTCATATGATACTGATTCGGCTGCACCCATGCAGAGACTGACCGGAATAATAGCTCCCAGTCATCCCGCACGCGCGCGAGTCAACCGCAAATTTAAGCATAAAAAATGAGAATAGCCGCAATTTATCGGATTAAGTTTGTTTTTCGGCATAAAGTGCGGCGATCAGATCGACGGCCGTCTCAACAGAAACGCTGCCCGTGTTGACCATCAGCTGATAGTTGTGGGGATCCCCCCACCGGCGACCCGTGAAATGCTGATAGTGTCGCACCCTCGATTCGTTACGCTCTCTGATCGTTTGCTCCGCGCCTTCGCGCTCAAGACCGTATGAACCGACTGCCCGCTCAAGCGCATGCTCCTGATCGGTGTAACAGAACACACTGACTACAGAATCCTGCGGAAGGTCGGCCAGAACATAATCGGCGCAACGTCCGACAATCACACACGGCTCAGTCGCAGCAATCCGACGGATCACACGGCTCTGAGCCAGAAACAGACGGTCTGCGCCCGCCTCACTGTGTTCGATTGCCACATCATAGTTCTGGAAAATCTGTACTGCAAGCTCCTCCGGCGAAAGGCTCTGCTCGTTTGTCTCGACAAAAACCTCCGAAAAACCGCTATCGCTCGCCGCCAGTGCGATCAGTTCGCTGTTGTAGCATTTTATTCCGAGCCTTTCTGCAAGTCTGTAGCCAAGCTCGCGGCCACCGCTCCCATACTCGCGGGTGATCGTGATGACAAGCGCATGAACCTCCCGATCAGCCGCCTCTGCCGGCTGAGCCTTGTCGCGGCCCTCAAGCCAAGGCGTCAGCGGACGCAGCAGCCTCCCGAAGAGAAACACCATCGGACCGACCATAAAAGCCGCCGCCACTGTCCCCTCGCGAACACCGCTGACTGTCGATGAAAAAGCAAGCGAGATCAGACACGCCGCAGCCACCAGGCTGACATCGAAACAGATCTTCACTCGTCCGAACTCCTTCCTGAAACGCGAGGAGATCACCCGAATCAGATAGTCGCCGGAAAGCATCGCCACATTGGCCTGGACCGACATCGCGATTCCAAATGCCAGAATCCCGCACCCGACAACCAGCGTGGCCACATGCGAAAGATAATGACCCGGAACCCACCAGAAAAGCATTCGCAGCGAAACATCGATAAACACTCCGAAAAGCACACTGACCGGTATCTGCATGATCAGATCCATTCGCTTCTCCCGGATCTGACTCCGGGTCATCAGTGCCACCTCGAGAATGATATAAAGCATATTGAAAACTGCAGTCCATCCGCCGATCGAAAGCGGTGTGAAAAGACTCAGGACATAAGGCACACTTGAAATCGGCGAAGTCCCGAGAACCGTTTTGGTCACAAGTGCCACTCCAACCGAACTGACAAACAGCGAGATCAGAAAATAAAGATATCTTTTAACCATAGGACCAATGATTGGAAACATGCAAAGTTAACGAATTTCCCCCAATCCGGTGCTATATCCCAATCCATATCCGAGATGACGAACTTTTTCAGCCGCCACACGTTATTTCAATCAGAAAACCTAATGAACCTCGCCTTACGGGCATCTGAATCGACCCTGCCGGCACTAACTAACATTCTTAATCTTCATTTTTTATAATCCTGTAATATTATGACTAATACAGCACCCCTTCAAGGAATTAAAGTTGTTGACTTCACAGAAGTTCAGTCCGGACCTTCATGCACACAGATGCTCGCTTGGCTTGGAGCAGACGTCATCAAGATCGAACGTCCCGGCGTCGGCGACGCGACCCGCAAGGAACTCCAGTTCAACCCCGATCTCCCCTCCTACTATTTCCTTCAGCTCAACTCCGACAAAAAATCAATTTCTCTCGACGCAAAGACTCCCGACGGAAAAGAGATTCTGACAAAACTGATCAGCCAATGCGACATATTTGTCGAAAACCTCCATCCCGGAGCAATTGACAAACTCGGCTTCGGCTGGGATGCGGTCCATAAACTCAACCCGAAATGCATCTACGGAACAATCAAAGGATTCCCGCTTTCCTCAAAATACAAGGACCTGAAAGCCTACGAACCTATCGCACAGGTGACGGCAGCCGCAGCTTCCACTACCGGATGGTACGACGGCGACAACAACGTCCCGACTCAGTCTGGCGCCGCACTCGGCGACTCGAATACCGGTATGCACCTTCTGATCGGCCTTCTCGCAGCCTTGCAGCAGCGATACCACACCGGCGAAGGGTGTTACGTCTATCAGTCAATGCACAACGCATGCCTTAACCTCTGCCGAATCAAGACTCGCGACCAGCTGACTCTCGACAAGATCGGCTATCTGACACAGTTCCCTCAATATCCCGACGGCAAATTCGGCGACTGCGTCCCCCGCTCCGGAAACATCGAAGGCGGAGGCGTCTTAGGATGGACCTACAAATGCAAACCGGCTGGCGGATATGACTCCGAAGTCGACGCCAACAACTACGTCTACGTAATTCTCCAGCGAGGCGAAAAAGACTTCGAGCTCTTCTGCAAGGCAACTGGCTTTGAAGACTGGCTGACAAATCCCGAATTCAACACAGCCGACGCCCGAGACCGGCACAAACAGGAAATCTATCAGAGAATTGCGGCTTGGACAGCCGACAAGACAAAATTCGAAGTCACATCGATTCTCGGAAACGCCGGAGTCCCCGTCGGACCCGTCCTCTCGACAAAAGAAGTGATGTCCGACGAATCGCTCTACGACGGCAACACCCTCGTCAGAATCAACCAGGGAGGCGAGATCGGCGAATTCGTGACTGTCGGATGCCCGTTCACCATCTCCAACTTCACTCCGACCTACGGCCCATGCCCGGATCTCGGAGGCAACACCGAAGAGATTCTTTCCGGACTCGGCTACACCCCCGGACAGATCGCATCGTTTGCCGCCAACGGAACAACTGCCCCGGCCCCGCAACCCAAATAAACACCGTCAATAATTTAACGGAGATGATCTGTGGAACGCCCACCGGCTCATCCTCAGATCATCTCCTTTTTCCCATTACCGTCAATCTCCACTATTCAATCTGTAACCACTATGTCTACCACCAACAATAATCCAGTTCAGCAGCCGTCATCCGCCCCGAAATTTCCCGAACAGGTAACCGGCATGTACATTCTTGCCGAATCGCTTCGCCGGCTCGGCCTAATGGATGTCTACGGCCTTGTGGGCATCCCCGTCACCGAAGTGGCCTATGCAATGCAGAAAATCGGCATGAACTACTACGGTTTCCGTTTTGAACAGCAGGCCGGAATGGCTGCCGCGACACACGGTTTTCTGACCGGCAAACCGGGTGTTCTCCTGACTGTTTCCTCTCTTGGTTTCATGAACGGACTGACTGCGACCGCCAACGCGACTGTCAACTGCTACCCGATGATACAGATCTCCGGAGCCTCCGATCCGACAATGGTCGACATGAACGTCGGAACCTACGAACAGCTCGATCAGCTCAACACTGCCCGTCCGCTCGTCAAGGCGGCCTTCCGGTGCTCATATGCCAAAGACATCCCCTCTGCCGTCGCAAGAGCCTACCGCGCTGCCGTCAGCGGACGCCCCGGAGGTGTCTACATCGACATGACCACACCAGCTCTCGGAGAAGTCATGGACGCTTCCGAAGCAGAGAAACTCTACTATGAACCCGTCGACATCGCCGCTCCGGTCGCCCCGACACCGACAGCCGTCAACCGAGCCGTCGAAATGCTTCTGGCGGCTCAACGCCCGGCCATCCTTCTCGGAAAAGGAGCCGCATATGCCCGCATCGACGACCGGATAAAGGAACTTGTCGAAACCTACCGCATCCCCTACCTCTCGATGTCGATGGCAAAAGGACTTCTCCCCGACAACGCTGAGCTCAGCGCATTAAGCTGCCGGTCGACAATCATGGAAAAAGCCGACGTCGTCATGGTCATCGGCGCGCGTATCAACTGGATGCTGTCGTTCGGACGCGGAAAATGGAATCCGGCGATGAAATTCATTCAGCTCGACATCGAACCGACCGAAATCGACCGGAACGTTCCCATTGCCGCTCCCGTTATCGGCGACTTGAACGAATCCCTTGCCATGATCCTCGATGCGATGAAAGGCCGCACAATGTCGGCCGATCCCCAATGGGTCGCTTCCCTTCAGGCTGAATCGAAAGCGAAAAATGTGAAATTCCAGACCCGGCTTAAAGAAGCGGCATCTGCAAACCCCATGAACCACTGGAGCGCACTCTCGGCTATCAAACCGATTCTTGAATCGAACCCCGACATCATTCTGATCAACGAAGGCGCCAACACCCTCGACGACACACGCGATTCCGTCGACATGTCGCTCCCTCGCCACCGTGTTGATTGTGCGACATGGGCCATCATGGGAATGGGAATGGGCTCTGCCATCGGGGCGGCTGTCTCGACCGGAAAACAGGTTGTGGCAATCGAAGGCGACTCAGCCTTCGGCTTCTCCGGAATGGACTTCGCCACGATCTGCCGCTACAGACTCCCCGTAACCGTTGTCGTCTTCAACAACGGAGGAATCTACAACGGCGTCGGAGTCAACCCATCGGGTGGTCAGGCGCCTGCCCCAACAACACTCGACATCAACGCCAGCTACAATCTCATAGGCGAAGCCTTCGGTGCGGAAAACTACCGCGTCGACAACATTGCCGACCTCACAAAAGCTCTCGAAACGGCTATCGCATCCCGACAACCCTGCCTGATCGACGTGCAGCTCAGCGCCGACTCCGGAAAAGAATCCGGCCATATCGGCTACCTCAACCCGACTCCACTGATCGACTACACCGTCTGAACTCGACTCAGCGTCGGAAACAACAAATAACATCCCCTTTCACCAACTAAACAATTATTCACTATGGGTCTAAGTCATGTCATACTCTATGCCATCGTCCCGATTATCGTTGTGATGCTTGCCGGCTTCATCTCCGGCAAGAAAGGCGTGTTCAACGGCGATGACTCCAAAAAATTCAACAAGGTCGTGCTCGACTTCGCGTTGCCCGCAGCCCTGTTCGTGTCAATAGTCCAGTCAACCCGTGAGGAACTCGCCCGCGATGCGAAGCTGACACTGGTCTCAACCATCGGCATCATGGCCTGTTTCATGCTGGTCTATTTCATTTTCAAATACTGTTTCAGGAAAAACACCGGCGCCGACGCTGCTGTTTCCGCTCTGATCAGCGGCTCGCCGACAATCGGATTCCTCGGATTTGCAGTTCTTGAACCGATCTTCGGGACAAGCCCTACCGTAGCTCTCGTCGTAGCGATCGTTGGAATCGTGGTCAATGCTATCGGAATTCCGGTCGGACTCTCGCTGATGAACGCTTCGCTTGAAAAACAGAATCCCGGTGCGACAAAAAAAGAAAGCGCTTGGAAACCGGTGCTGCACGCACTCGCCCAGCCCGTTGCATGGGCCCCGATTCTGGCCGTCGTCTGGGTGCTCGTCGGCATTCCCTGGCCGAAAGAACTCAGCCCTTCGTTCAACCTGATTGCAAAAGCCAATGCCTCAATGGCCGTATTCTCTGCCGGCATCACTCTCTCCTCTGTGAAATTCGCCGTCAACTGGCAGGCCGTACTCGGCTCGATCCTGAAAATGATCGTCATGCCTGCTGTGGTGCTCATCCTCGGACTACTCTTTAAGATGGATCCCCTCAACCTCAAGATGCTGGTTGTGGCAAGCGCACTTCCTCCGGCATTCTCCGGAATCATCATCGCCGACGAATACAACACCTATGTCGCCACCGGAACATCCTCACTGACCCTGAGCATCATCCTCTTTGTCGGATTCTGTCCGCTCTGGATCTGGCTGACCGACGTCGCCCTGCACACCTTCGCCTGCTGAGAAAAACGGTTTTCAAGAAATTGTTTGAACTTAAGCCGTTATGTTGATTTAATCACCCCCCTCCTGCTCTCCGATCCTAAATCAGCCGGAGAGCAGGAGCTTTTTCAATCCGACACCTCAATCCGGCCGCATCCCGATAAAAATTCGTAACTTTACAACTCCTCCATATAACCATACACCCAAGTCATGACACACCATAACAGACTCTCGACCGGCCAATGGATGCCAGACGACGAAATGGGCCACGGATTCGACATGATGATCTTCGATCAGGGAACGGACTACTCCGGCCCCGTCAGATGCTCAGTCATCCGCAGACTCTCATCAACGCCCTCGAAAAAAGGAAGCCTCTACATCCACGGATTCTCCGACTATTTTTTCCAGAAAGAGATGGCCGAACAGTTCGCACGCCACGGCTACAACTTCTACGCTGTCGACCTCCGCAAATACGGACGAAGCCTCTTGCCGGGACAGCGGCCCTTCGAAGTCCGGGACCTGCGCGAATACTTCGACGACATCCAGGTCGGACTCGCCACAATGGAACGCGACGGAATCGAACAGATAATCCTTATGGGACATTCAACCGGCGGACTGACATCAGCCCTCTACATGCAGACCGACCCAGACCGACGGATCAAAGGGCTCATCCTCAACAGCCCGTTTCTCGCATGGAACATCCCCGGAATAAAAGGCGTCGTCGGAATCCCCGCGCTGCGCTCGCTCGGCCGACTAATCCCATCTATAACCGTCAGAAACAGCCCCGACGAAAGCTACGCCCATTCCCTATCCGCTGACCACGGCGGAGAATGGTTCTATCGAAAGGACTGGAAACCCGACCGCCTCCCGGACGTGGACACCGCATGGATCAGAGCGATCGACATAGCGCAGAAAGCCCTGCGCCGCGGAAAGATAACCGTCCCCGTCCTGATCCTCCACTCCGACAAATCAGCCTATCCCGGAGATTCGCCCGAAGACTTCGCAAAATCCGACGGCGTCCTGAATGCCAAAGCGATCTCGAAAGCTGGAAAAAAGATCGGCCACGACGTGACAGACGTGACTGTCCGCGACGCCCTCCACGACATCGTCCTCTCGCGTCCCGACGTACGCGCCGCCGCATTCAAAGCGATCTTCGACTGGCTGGAAGCCAGAAACTTATAGCCACACATCAGCAATCAGCCGAACCTCAACCCGCCCGACACTGAGAAAAGAATGCAACATATCCGGCAAAAAAACACCCTCGGATTTGGCTATCGTGCGGAAAATCCGTAACTTTGCAGTCGCTTTTTAGCATCCCGCAACGTGTGATGGGAAATTAAGCCTCTGTTCTATCACGACAGACTCTAAGAAGCTCTTAATTTTTAGTAACACATTTAATTCAATCTCAGTAATGAAGACATTCCAGCTCAACGCCGAACCCCGTACTGACCTCGGCAAGAAAGCAGCAAAACAGCTCCGCGCCGAAGGTAAGATTCCCGTAGTCCTCAATGGCGGCGAAATCATCGAACTCCCCTACAACGGAACTCTCCGCGCAGGCGAAAAGATCGTTGAAATCGGCAACGGCAAAGCACTCATCACAACTGACCTCATCGTAACAAACGAAGACGTCCGCAACCTCGTATACACTCCCGACATCTTCGCTATCGAGCTCAACCTCAACGGCGAAAAGCGCATGGCTGTCCTCAAAGACATCCAGTTCCACCCCGTAAAAGACACAATCCTCCACATGGACCTTCTCGAAGTAAACGACAAGAAACCCGTTGCTATCGAAGTTCCTGTTAAGCTCGAAGGCCACGCTGAAGGTGTGAAAGCCGGTGGTAAGCTCACTCTTTCTATGAAGAAACTCCGCGTGAAAGCTATCTACACTGAAGTTCCCGAACGTCTCGTCATCAACGTTGACCACCTCGGTCTCGGCAAGACTCTTCAGGTTGGAGAACTCGCTTTCGAAGGTCTCGAACTGATGAACGCCAAGAACGCTGTCGTTTGCGCTGTTCAGCTCACTCGTGCCGCTCGTGGTGCCGCAGCTGCAGCTGCCGCTGGTAAATAATAAATGCCTTAGATTTCTTTATGAAATATCTAATTGTTGGGCTTGGGAACATTAGCGCAGAATACCAAGGCACCCGCCACAACATTGGTTTTACAGTATTGGATGCCCTTGCAGAGGCATCCAATACTGCTTTTTCAACCGAACGCTACGGTGACGTGGCTCGCATGCGCCTCAAAAACAAACAGCTCATACTGCTAAAACCGTCGACCTACATGAACCTGTCCGGAAACGCCGTGCGCTACTGGAAAGAGAAAGAAGGAATCGACATAAGCCATATACTCGTAATAGTCGACGACCTCGCGCTTCCTTTCGGAGCGATACGCATAAAACCCTCCGGAAGCGACGCCGGCCACAACGGACTGAAAAACATCGCACAGATGCTCGGAACAAACGCCTATCCCCGACTAAGATTCGGCATCGGAAACGATTTTCCCCGGGGATGTCAGATCGACTACGTTCTCGGACATTTCACACTCGACCAGCGGCAGCAATTGCCGACCCGGGTCGACATCGCTATCGACGCCATAAAGGAATTCTGCCTTGCTGGAATCCAGCGCGCGATGAACTCATTCAACAATAAATAAGCCCACGCACAAGACAATGGCTAAATCAGAAGTCAGAATCGACAAATGGATCTGGGCCGTCAGAATATTCAAGACACGAACAATCGCTTCTGACGCCTGCAAAAAAGGACGAGTCATGATTGGTGACACTCCGGTCAAACCCTCTCGCACAGTTAAGGTCGGAGACATTGTCAGAGTGCGTAAACCGCCGATCACCTACTCTTTCCGCGTTCTTGCGCTCGCCGAAAACCGCATGGGAGCCAAGCTTGTGCCGGAATATATGGAAAACATCACCCCTCAGTCCGAACTCGACCTCCTCGACGTAATCCGCATCTCCGGATTCGTTGACAGACGTAAAGGACTCGGACGTCCGACAAAACGAGAAGGACGACAGCTTGAAGAATTCACATCGCAGATCTACGAAGACGACGAACGCGGCTGGGACTTCGATTTCGACGACGACTTCTTCGACGACGAAAACTGACCCGCACACCCCCTCTGTCGCCATCCGAAACAGCAAATTGTTGAATTCCGCCATCTTTTAGCTGCGGAACAGCTTATCTTTGCGGCAATGTTGCAATGCCGCCCCCTCATACCGCCTCGCACGCGCCATCTCTTCCGCCGCGACTATGCCGCCCAGTTCGAACGCTGGGCCG
>CAJUHM010000033.1:0-297 GCA_910586475.1 uncultured Muribaculaceae bacterium
TACGAGATTTCACAGTGACTGGAGTTCAGACGTGTGCTCTTCCGATCTCACCTTGACATCTTGTTTTTCATCCAATCAGCCAACCCCCTCACCCACCCGGATGGCCGGCGGTTCGTCAGAACGGTTCGTATGTTAGGAGACGGAGGGTGAGAACGAAGGAGTTGACAACAGTCAATGACTGAGTGCTCATCCCTTCGACGACGCCACAGACGGACCGTTATCACGAACCTCATAAACAACAAAAGCGCGAGACCGGTTGGCCTCGCGCTCCTTACTACTATTGTTAGTTTAGGGAAA
>CAJUHM010000033.1:397-28137 GCA_910586475.1 uncultured Muribaculaceae bacterium
AACTATCTTACTTGCGGATAAACATCTTCACAGCCTTATCGCCCTTGCGGACAATGTAGAAGCCGGTCTGGATATTTTCTGCGTCTACACGCACACCCTGCAGGTTATAGAATTCGACTTCTCCTTCAATGCCGTCGAACACAATGTCACCGATTGCAGACATTCCTGCCGAGAAGTGAGCTTCTACTGAAACATTGCCGGATGCTACGATCGGGAAGATCAGGTAGTTTTCGTTGTAAGTACAGTTCCAGCCATAATCTTCGAGATTATCGAGAGTGATATCCTCTTCATTACCGTTCTTGATAAGGACAAATGTAACCTCTTCAGACTTGTCGCCTTCTGCTTCAGGCATTAGGTAAACGACATATTCGGCATTGATAGAGATCTGCGCGCCATCGGCAATCCTATCGCCGGCGGGTTCGTCTGTATCATAGTCTGATTCTGTCCAGACCTCAACAGATCCGTTTCCTTCGGTGGCGATTGTGAGGTTGAACTCTTCATCCTTGAACGTCACGTTGATGTTCACCGGACCGCTGACGATGATTTCAGCGACTCCGTCTACTGCTTCGAGATCAACTCCGTTGTTGGTGAATTCGTCGATGACCTTGTATTTGTCAGGAACAGCCGTAGCGATAAGCTTAGTGCCGGGGACAACGGCTGCGCCGCTCTGGAGAGGAGAGTCAGAACCTTCAGCCTTGATCTGGAACGAACCGTTCGATCCGATTGTGTAGTTCAATGTCCAGCCGAAGTTGGCGACATATGTAGCGTCAGATGCATCCTGGACAACGATTTCAGCTTCGGTCGAAACAACTTCGCCGTCGCGGGTCCAGTTCAGGAACTGTGCGCCTTCCGCCGCTGTTGCCTTGATCGTAACGTAACGGTTGTTCGTTGTAACTGAAGTTCCTTCATATTCGGGGAGCGAAACTTCTCCCATCTCTTCCTGATCTTCCGCCACTGCCACAGTGATCGTGCGCTCTTCCTCAAGCTGCGATGCTTCGACAACGAGGATAAAGTCGATGATATTACCGCGGTTCGAATCGATATGGTTATCATTGTAGCCAAGCGATGCCCAGCGACCGCAAGGATTCGTACACATCCAGTCAGTCTTGTAGCGGACGCGATATTCGCCGGCCGGAGTGTCCTTCGGCACTGTGAAGGTCGCTACCTGTCCGTCGACTGTCGCGCTGCCATTGCTGCCGGTAAGCTTATTACCGTCGATGTCGAAATATTCATTACCGTTGAGTGAATAGAGGTTGTACCACACGAGGTCGCCGTTACGCCCGATAACTGACTCGTCGACATCCCAGCCGTTGTTGTCGAAATCGACATACAGATATGAGTGCAGCCACTCGCCTGAACCGCTGGATCTTACGGTCACTTCTGCACCCGGTTCCACTGTAACCTTAGTTTCGGTGCAGTCTACATAGACCTGACTCTTCGCATTATCGCCGGCTGTAACTGTGCTTGTTGCTTTGCCGTCTGAAACGGTAAGTGAAGTAAGGTAGCGGGTGTTTTGCTTCGAACCCTGCAGTTCGCAGTATTCTACGCCTTCAGTAATGTTTGCGCTGATTGTGACATCGCCGCGGACATTGATTGTTGTTTCGGTTGTTTCTTCACCGTTGACAATAAAGTTCTGGAACGTATATCCGCTATTGGCTGTTGCCGAAAGCGTCAGCGTTGTGTTGGCAAGAACCTGGTCGCCGGAGTTGATTGCATCAGCTCCGTCTGAGACTGTCAGTGTTCCGTTCTCCGGCTGCTCGATAGTCACTGTGTACTGGGAGCTCCACATGAAGTTGGCCTGGATCGAAAGATCTTCAGCGCTTTCGATAACATATTCCGGATCATTAGAAAGAACCACGTCAGCCTTGTACCATCCGATAAACTCTGCGCCTTCAGCGGCTGTTGCCTTGACAATGACTTTCTTGAGTGCGGTAGTGACTGAATGTTCATCTGATTCGGGCTGAATGAACTTAACTGTTCCGGCTTCTGGGTCAGAAGTAGTGATAGTGATTGTACGCTCGTTTTCAAGATAGGGAGATTCAACGCGAAGTGTAAAGTCTACAATCGCACCAGCGTTTGCGGTGATAAGATTGTTTGATGCCGAATTTCCGCAAGGATCTGTACTGTTCCAGTCGAGTTTATAGCGCACGCGATAGTCGCCCGGCTCGATATCAATAGGAACATTAAACGTTCCGACTACGCCGTCAACAACTGTATGGCCGTCGGCGAGTTGCTCGCCGGCGCTATTATAGAACGGAGCAACATTTTCCTCAACACTATAGCAGTTGAACCAGACAAGGTCTCCGTTGGCGCTTGCTACAGTTTCGTCTACATTCCAGCCGTTTTTGTCGAAGTCCACATAGACATAGCTATGAATCCATTCGCCGCCGCCGGCTGACGTGAGAGTGACATCGTCACCTGCGGAAACAGTCACGATTGTAGAGGTGCGGTCAACAAAAAGTTTATGGCCTGCAGCACGGCCCGGACCTTCGATTCTCGTACCGTTCACATCAAGCGATGTAAGATAGCGGTCAGTGCGTCTAATTGTTTCTGTGCGCTCGCAATAGTCAATGCCTGTAACTGTTGCAGAGATTGTGAAGTCCTCTTCCGGCACTTCTACTGTTGTGCCTTCAACCGGCTGGCCGTTGAGCGTGTACTGGCTGATTTTGTAGCCTGCTTCGCAGACTGCCGAAAGGGTCAGCTCGGTGCCGGCCGGCACTTTGTCGCCGCTTTCCACCTTCTGATCGCCGTTCATAACGGTGATCTCAGCATTTTCGGGCTGCTCGATGGTCGCTACATACGGTGTGCGGGTCACTGTCCACACAAATGAGTTCTCATCAAGATTGGAATTAATAGTGAACTTACCGCTTGTCTTGTTATCTTCGATAGCTTCAAGTTCGACTTCTACACCGTCAACCGTGAGGGCAGCCACAAGGTAACCTGCCACCGAAGCGGCTTCAATGGTGATTTCTGTACCCGGTTCGAGACCGTTCACCACCTCACCTGCATTGGCGACAGATGTCTTGACTTCGCCGTCAGGGAGATATATGCTGACAATCTCGACATTCTCCGGTGTCGAAGGAATCGTCAGCGAGAACGACGTTGCTGCACGACCCTCTACAAGATTAGCTGAGGCAGCTGTATGTGTACCATCGACAAGACTACCGTCAGCCCAATATTGCGATCCAGAAAAGAGCATCCAGGTAGCATCTGAATTCTCAGGTGCGTTTGCTGCAAGATTGGAGAAACTTCCGTCGTTGTTCTGTTCGTCAAATGTATAGTATCCGACAAGAGAACCCATTGAAGTCGGATTGACATAAGCCCGTTTCACCTCTTCATCTGTGAGTGCCTTGTTGAAAACATGGACCTCGTCCAGAAGAGCTGCGATACCAAAACCTAAGAAGTGGAACTCTCCGTCTGCCCACGGATAATAGACCTCACTGTCAAATGTCTTTGTGAAGATCTTCTCGCCATTCAGATAGACAGACATCGTACGTGTGTCTGCGTCATACTGGTTAAGGACATAGTTCCAGTCATTGAATGTAAGCTGAGTCTCACCAAGCGAACCGACTCCTCCAACTCCATGATTATCGCCTCCATGACCGTTAAGCTTCATGTTCGCATTCCTTGTAACTGCCAGGTTCCAGTTACCATTGAAATTCATATGCTGAAATGTACCGAAGTCCATCAGGACACCCCCAAGTGAGTAATTGACAGAAGAGGGTTTGACCCATTCGGCAATCGCATAGGACTTTCCCGAGGTCATAGGTAGGTCAAGGCCGAGAACACTCGCAGGAACTACAAGTCGGTTATCCGACTTATTGCTCTGGGAGTAAGACGGCAATGTCTTCGAAATAGCCATATTGTCGGCCCATGCAAGACATGGCAACAACATAGCCATCAGGAAAAACAGTAGATTTTTTCTCATAATGATTGATTTGGTTAGTAAATTGGATATAATTTATAGATTGTAATTCGTTATATATCCTGGATTTAAGGCTTTTTCAAATAAATAGTCATTCGACTTCCTTTAACTTTTGGATTTGGCTCACCGACGCAAAAAAACATACAATTCCCTGGCGGCAACACCTTTTATTCCGCAAACTTAGTCGTTTTTTGCCTATTTCCAAAATAAAAATATGTCAAACGTCAGTTAATTATAGTTAACCACAACTATCAGCCCCGACCTCATCCATTATCCGGCCTGACATATAAAATAAGCGCGGGACCTTTCGGCCTCGCGCTCCTTACTACTATTGTTAGTTTAGGGAAAAACTATCTTACTTGCGGATAAACATCTTCACAGCCTTATCGCCCTTGCGGACAATATAGAAGCCGGTCTGGATATTTTCTGCGTCTACACGCACACCCTGCAGGTTAAAGAATTCGACTTCACCTTCGATGCCGTCAAACAGAATGTCACCGATCGCTGCGAGATTGCTTGTGAAATGAGCCTCTACTGAAAGGTCGCCCATTGCGTCGATCGGGAAGATCATGTAGTTTTCGTTGTAAGTACACGGCCAGCCATATTCGTCGGCATTGCCAAGATTGATCTCTTCTTCCTCGCCATTCTTGATAAGGATGAAAGTGATCTCTTCTGATTTGTCGCCGTTTGCGCCGGGCATAACGTAGATGTTATATTCTGCACGCGCGCTGATCTCGCCGTTGTTGTCGACCTTTTCGCCGGCAGGTTCGTCGGTGTCATAGTCCGAACCGCTCCAGACTTCGACCTTACCCTGGCCCTCGCTGACAAGCGAGAGAGCATAGACTGCATCCTTGAAAGTCACGTTGATGTCGACCGGACCGTTCACGATGATCTCTGCAACGCCGTCAACAACTTCAAGTTTCTGGTCATTATTGGTGAATTCGTCGATGATCTTATAGGCGTCCGGAGTGGCTGTAGCGATAAGCTTGGTGCCGGGAACCACAGCTGCGCCGCTCTGAAGCGGAGTGTCCGAACCCTCTTTCTTGAGCTGGAACGATCCGTTCGCGCCGACTGTATAGTTCACTGTCCAGCCGAAGTTGGCTACATATTCCGCATCTGTTTCATCAGAAACTGCATACGCTGAAGACGACGAAACAACCTCTCCGTTGCGGGTCCAGTCCATGAACTGTGCGCCCTCTGCGGCCTCTGCGAGAATATTCACGTAGCGGTTGTCGGTTGTGACCGATGTTCCTTCATAGTCAGGAAGCGAAACCTGACCCATCTCTTCCTGACCCTCGGCCACTGCTACTGAGATCGTACGCTCCTCTTCAAGCGATGTCGAAACGACATGCAGCGTGAAGTCGATCAGCGCACCGGCATTGTCGGTGATGAGGTTGTTGCTTGCGGTATTTCCGCAGGGATCAACACAACACCAGTCAAGTTTGAAGCGGACGCGGTAGTCGCCGCTTGCATTTGCAGGCACGCGGAACTTACCGGCGGTGTTAGAGACAATGAAATGGGCATCGGTCTGAACCTCGCCGTCACTGTTATAGCCGTTGCCGGTGTCGCCATTTCTGTAGAAGTTGAACCACACGAGGTCGCCGTTGGCCGAATCATAGATATTTTCATCAACATTCCAGCCGTTTCTGTCAAAGTCGACATACATGTAGCTGTGCATCCACTCGCCACCGCCGACAACTGAGAACTCAACCTCTTCGCCCGCTCCGACTGTCACGACTGTTGAAGTGCAGTCAATAAAAAGAGCGTGAGGATTGGAACGGCCCGGACCTGCCACTGTCGTACCGCCGACAATGAGGTTCGTGATGTAACGGTCCGTACGCGTAATGGTTGATGTCGGTTCACAGTAATCAATATCCGCAAGAGGTGTGGGATTGTTGGCCAGTGCAAGACCCGGCAGCAACATCGCAAAGAAACAAGAGTAGAATTTTCTCATAATGATTGATTAATGGGTTAGTTTATTAAATTGTTTATTACTTAACAATCTGGATTTAAGGCTATTAACAGACCCAACAGACAAGTCTTCACTGACTTCCGACACTCTGCCACAGATGCTATGACCGTACAGGTCAAGCCGGTACAATATAATTCAATCGCAAACTTAATCGAATTTTGCTTATTTTCAAAATAAAAACAAGCTAAAAGTTGGTTAACATTAGTTAATTTACAATTTTTCCCCCCTCAGGATACCCGACCGCTCATAGCTCATCGGGAAATTTCCTGTAATGCTCCTGAAGCATCGGCTGCAGATTGAAGTAGAAGCCACCCTTCTTCGACGAGGCGACGTCGATGACGGTCAGATACTCGTAAAACGGATCATAGAACAGATGGTTGGTCACCTGATATCCCATATAGTTGAGCAACACATACTCATGCTGGGGCTCGATGACAAACCACGCATGATCCTCATCCTCTCCCGTTCCGGTCGAGACAATAGCCATCAGCAGATAGTTGAGCTTATACTGATAGATCTTCGCAAGGTTCTTCTCGCCGAGCAGATTGAGCGCCGCGATCATCGCGCTCATCTGCCGCAGGTCAAACGGATTGTTGTCGAGCGCCAATCGCGCATTGGCGATTATCTGGTCGCACTCGGCCGACGTCGGGTTTGTCGTGCGGTAGAGCGGTCCGGTCATATCGTGAGCCGGCGACGGACGGTAAGGATCATAATCCTCTTGAAAGACGTAGCCCAGATACAGATAGCGGAATTTGTCAAGCTTCATAAGCGTATCGTTGCGCAGATACTCCTTCATGAGCACCGGATAGTAATATTTCGACTTGCGGTCATTGATCTCACGGTGGATGCGCTCCATGTCGGGCTTATCGCGGCGGATACGTTCGAACGGAAGCTGAGCGTAAACAGTCGAGACAAAAACGAAAGAAAGCAGTGTGATGAGAATTGTTCGTTTCATATTGCAGGATTCGATAATCGGAATTCGATGGGGTTACTGAAAAATGAAATACTGATAAAGGGCCATTGCCACGATTGCAACCGTCGACAGGACAACCACCAGCGGAAGCCCCTTGGCAACGACATAGTTGAAAAACCGACGCGATGGGAAATCCATTCCACGCCCCCGCGGCGTACGGCTGTAGGCCATAGCACCGCAGAAACAGCCCACGGCCGCACCGCAGATGACAGCGGCCATCGAACTGAGCGCGAGGCCGGTCATAGTGCCGCATAGGGCACCCCCCGCAATATAGGCCATGCCCGTACGCGAGGCCGCGACATTGAACGGCAGCATATAGTTGATGCCCAATGCCATCAGCGTGGAGATACCCCAGAAGACCAGCTTGGACTCCGGGATGGAGAACTCCGGAAGATAGTAGAGCGGCCACAGTGCCAGATAGGAAGTTGCGGCAGCCCAGCGCCACGACAGAAAAGCCGCCACCACTGACCATAAGGCCAACAGCGAGGCAAGTATTATCAGCAGAAGGGTTAAGGTCGGCATCGGCTTGAGTAATTAATGAACAGAATTATAACACCCGTACTGGGCACAATTGTTATGGCTTCGACTCATTTTTTTCGTCGGCCACGACCGCCTGCGGGGTGCCTGCGGCCGATTCGCCCTGCGCCGGACGTATTGCCTCGGGATAGGAGATGCGCGTGTGGAACATCGTGCGCAGACGCGAGGCAAACACATTCTTGATCGTTGCGATGTCGCGGAACGAGAGCGGAGATTCGCTGTGAAGCCCCTCGGCGATCTGCTGGTCGATGATCTTGTTGACCAATGCCGAAATAGCCTCGGGCGAATGGTCGGGAAGTGAACGCGACGCTGCCTCGACAGCATCGGCCATCATGACGATCGACGTTTCACGAGTCTGGGGATTCGGACCGGGATATGTGAAGGGGGCGGCATCGACCTCCTCGCCCGGATGCTGGTTGCAATAGGTTGTGTAGAAATAGCGCGCTCGCCCGCGGCCATGATGCTGCGCAATGAAATCACGGATCGATTGGGGTAGCTTGGCGAGCTCGGCGCGACGCAGCCCGTCCGTCACATGACCTATGACTATACGCGCGCTCTGCAGGGGCGTCAGAGCATTGTGGGGGTTGACTCCGTGCTGGTTCTCCGTAAAGAACGCCGGGTTATTGACCTTCCCTATGTCGTGGTAGAGCGCACCGGTTCGCGTCAGCTGCACATTGGCTCCGATCCGCGACGCCGCGGCCGAAGCGAGATTGCTGACCGCCATAGAGTGGTTGAACGTTCCGGGACACTCCTCGGAAAGCTCACGTAGCAGCGGATGGTTGATGTCGGCCAGCTCGACGAGCGACACTCGCGACGTGAAGCCGAACAGTTTCTCCATCAGGAAAATGACAAAATAGGCAAACGAGACGAGCACCGCGTTGACGGCAAGCGCGCCGAGCATCCGGGGCACAAGCGAGTTGAACGTGCCGACAAGCATCAGCTCCATCGCCGCATAGAAGAGTGCATAGGCGAGGAAGACCACGATCGAGGTCTGGATCAGCTGCGAACGCTTGCTGAGCTCACGGATCGAGACAACCGCTGCCATGGCCGCGGCTATCTGGATAAGAATGAACTGCCAGTGGTTCTGGGTCGCCGACGAACAGATCAGAATCGTTATGATCCCCGATATAAATGCTGTCCGCGAGTCAAGAAAGACAAGAACCACTATCGGAACGATCGCGAACGGAACCATATAGAGGCCGAGACGGACCATACTGTTCATGCCGTAGGCAAGAAGAGTGAACAGCGTGACCATCATCAGGAGGAAAAGCATCGTCGGCAGGCTGTCGAAATAGTCGCGCCGGAAAAATGCGATATAGACCATCAGCATCCCGAGCGTCAGAAGAATGAACACAAACGTGCCGAGAGCCGGATAGAATGAGCCGGACGTAACAGTTCCCCCTCGCTCCTCGATCATCGCCTCATAGGTGTTCAGTATCGTATAGAGCTGGGGAGTCACGATGTCGCCGCGGTCAACGATGCGCTCTCCGTGCTGAATCACTCCGATCGGAGCAAGGGCCGTCGCATAGTACTCCTCTTTGAAACGGCTCGTGGCCAACGAGTCGAGCACTATGTTCGGAGCGATTATGTCGGCCAGACGGGCAGCAGTCACGGCGCGGTGCAGTGCCGGGTCGGAAATGAGACTGTCGAATTTCTCATAAGCGCGCCGGGGCGTATAGTAAGAGGCAACCGGCTTCGACTTGGCCACATCTCCCTCAAGATAACGCACTTTGCCCACATGCGTGCTGTCGGGACGCTTCGGAAGTTCGCCGATGTCGATGACTCCGGTCTGATAGACCTCGCGGAGCTTCGAGAGAAGAATCGAGCGCTGAGTCGCGTTCAACGGATTCTCGACCTGCATCAGACGCGTCGCGGCTTTTGCGAGAATCTGCGCCTCGCGGGCATTGTCACGGAAATAGACCGGCTCGAACGACGAGGCGAGCGAATCGCGGATCGCCATTGATGAGATTGTGTCGTGGTGGATCGGAATATCAAACGGAGCTGTCAGAAGATTATAGTTCCACGGTCGGTTGATCTCGTAGATATAGCGGTTTTCGTTTGTTGTTGGCCGAAGATAGAACATCAGCAGGACGGCGACAGCAAACGCCCCCCACATTATCACTTTCGAATTTATATTACTGAACTTTACCATTGTCGGTCGGTTATTTTAGCCTGAGGATCATTCAGATGTTTTCGTGTCCGTTCGGGCTGCTTTCTGGACGCCGGAGATCTTTCTCACCTCACTGCACAGGTTCTTCAGATCCGACGCATTGCGCGTCAGGACGCCCAGTCTGCAATTGAACACTTCGTTGTCGGTATCGATATGGAGAGAGCGGATATCCATGTGAAGCTGGCTCGAAATCAGCTGTGTCAGCTCCTGAAGAATGCCGTGGCGGTCGATCCCTTCGATCAGGACAGTCGCCGGAAGAGGACGTTCGACACGATGCCATTTCGTCGCGACAACCCTCGGTCCGTAGGTCGACTTGAGCAACTGGGCGCGCGGACATGTCAGATCGTGGATCTCCACACGGTTGTCGTCGTTGATGAACCCCATGACGTCGTCGCCCGGAATAGGGTGGCAGCAGGGAGAGAAGACAAAGTTCTGCATCTCCCCGTCGAGATTGAGCTCGTAGACCTCCTTGGGGTTGACAGGTGGTGGCGGAGGCGCCGGAAGCGCTTTCGGGGTCGCTGAGCGGCCGGTACCGATCCGGAAGATCTTTTTCAGCAGTCCGGGCGATGTTTTCGGCGAATCCTTAAGGATATATCCGTCGAGGGTTATCTCCTCCGAGCCAAGCTTGAGATAGAGTGTGTCGCGCGTCGAGATGTGGAAATAGCGCATGATCTTGGTCAGCACCTCGTTCGATTCCTTCACCTGCCCATCGGCAAGGAAGTCCGCAAGAATCCGGCGCCCGCGCTCGATGACCGGAGCCTGTTCGCGCCGAAGAGCCGCACGCAGACGGGTACGCGCCTTGGCCGTTGCGAGAAACTCCTCCCACTCCGGCTTCGGACGGGCACTGTTGGAGGTCAGCACCTCGACCTGGTCTCCGCTCTGGAGCTGCTGCGAGAGAGGGACAAGCTTATGATTGACCTTACCGGCGATGCAATGGTTGCCCAGCTCGGAATGGAGCGCATAGGCAAGGTCGAGGACGGTCGAATGCTGCGGCAGGGTGACGAGTTCGCCTTTCGGGGTGAACACGACAATTTCGGCAGAGAAGAGATTCAGTTTGAGCGTATCGAGAAAATCGACGGCAGTCGGGTTGGGGTCTTCGAGTATATCCTTGATCGTACGCAGCCAGACGGTCAGCTCCGACTCTTCGTCGCCGCGCCCGATCTTGTATTTCCAGTGGGCCGCAAAACCCTTTTCAGCGATTTCGTCCATTCGCTTCGAACGGATCTGCACCTCGATCCAGTTGCCGTCCGGCCCCATGACGGTCAGATGGAGCGCCTGATAGCCGTTGGCCTTCGGGACACTGATCCAGTCGCGGGTGCGCTCCGGATGAAGACAGTAGAGGTCCGTGATTGCGGAATAGATCTCCCAGCAGATTGTCTTCTCGCGGGAAACATCAGGACAATCGAATATTATTCTCATGGCATAGAGATCGTAGACCTCCTCGAAAGGAACATGCTTCGTCTCCATCTTGCGCCATATCGAATAGACGGACTTGACACGTGCTTTGGCCTCATAGCTGACACCAAGACCGTCGAGACGCTCGAGAATCGGACCTGAAAAGTCGGTGTAGACGGCCTGTCGCTTCGACTCCGACGACCTGATCTTAGCTTCGATCGCCGCATAGATGCCCGGATGCTCATAGCGAAAACTGAGGTCCTCGAGTTCGGTTTTGATCGGGAAAAGGCCGAGACGGTGGGCCAGCGGCGCATAGATATAGAGAGTCTCGCCCGCGATCTTATATTGCTTGCCGGGAGGCATCGAACTGAGAGTGCGCATGTTGTGGAGACGGTCGGCCATCTTGATAAGCACAACGCGTATATCCTCGCTCATCGTCAGCAGAAGCTTGCGGAAGTTTTCAGCCTGCGCCGAGGCCTTGTCTCCGAAGATTCCGCCCGAAATCTTTGTCAGACCGCTGACAAGACTGGCGACCTTCGGTCCGAACTGCTGGGAAATATCCTCGACGGTATATTCCGTGTCTTCAACGACATCATGCAGCAGGGCCGCGCAGATCGAAGTCGACCCGAGACCGATCTCCTGCGACGTGATCTGTGCCACGGCTATCGGGTGGAGAATATACGGCTCGCCCGAACGGCGGCGGATCCCCTTGTGGGCCATCTTCGCAAACCTGAACGCACGCTCGATTATCTCCACCCTTTTTCGGTGGGGACTCGCGAGGTAGCCGCTGATAAGCTTTTCAAACTCTTTGTCGATCAGACGATCTTCCTCTTCCGGCGTAAGGTTCGGATGACAGGTCATTGCAGGTTATTTTTACAAACTTAGTAAAAAACAATGAAACTCCCGCAATAAAATGCTATATTTGTCGGCAAACTTTAATTTTTGACCAATCAATCACGCTCTATCCCATCATGGCACGATACGATTTTGATAGAATTATCGACCGCTGCGGAACGCAGTGCATCAAGTACGACAACCTGTGTCAGACCTTCGGCGAAGGGGATCTGTTTCCTATGTGGATCGCCGACATGGACTTCGCTGTATGCCCTGAAGTCACCGCCGCTCTGCGCGACCGTCTGACCCACGACATCTTCGGCTACACATGTCCCGCCGACAGCTACTGGAAGTCGATCATAAACTGGACCCGCAGCCGCCACGGACTCGAAATCAGACGGGAGGAACTTGCCTTTGTCCCCGGCATAGTCAGAGGAATCGCTTTCGCCATCAATTTCTTCACCCGCGAGGGCGACGGAATCGTCATCCAGCCACCGGTCTACCACCCCTTCAGAATCGTTCCCGAAGGCAACGGACGGATTGTGATCGACAATCCGCTGATCGAAAACACCTGCGACTCCGGCAGCTGCTACCGAATGGACCTCGAGGGTCTTGAGGAGATTTTCCGCACGAAACGCCCAACCATGATGATCCTTTGCAACCCACACAATCCGGCCGGAATCCAATGGGATGCCGAAACGCTCGCAAGCGTCGCAAGACTTGCAAAGAAATATGGAGTCATCGTGATTTCTGACGAGATCCACGGCGACCTCATGCTCGGCAATCGCCGCCACATCCCCTTCCTGAGCTCTTGTCCGGAAGCCGCCGAGGTCGGAATCACATTCGCCGCTCCGTCAAAAACATTCAACATCGCCGGCCTTGAAAGCTCATGGATGGTCGTGCGCAACCCAAAACTGCGCGAACCTTTCTACAAATGGATGGGAACCAACGAGTTTTCCTCTCCCTCGTTCATGGCCTGGATGGCTGCGGAAGCCGCCTATACCCACGGAGCCGAATGGCTCGACGAGGCCCTCGCATATCTCGAGGAAAATGTAGCCGAGGTCGAACGTTTCTGCTGTGAAAAAATGCCGGCAATCAAACCAATACGCCCCGAAGCATCATTCCTTGTCTGGCTCGACTGCCGTCAACTCGGACTCTCCCAGAACAAACTGGAGGAACTGTTTCTTAAAAAGGCCCATCTGGCTCTCAACAGCGGAACTATGTTCGGAAAAGGAGGAGAAGGCTTCATGCGCCTCAACATAGGATTGCCCCGCAAACGGCTCACCGAAGCCCTCGAAAAGCTTCGGCAAGCGCTTGAGGAATAATTTTCATGTGGCGTCAGGGCATGTCAGGGCTGAACATCGGATCCCATGCCGGAAGAACCGTCGGTTTCTGCTTCAGCACGTCAAGCACATCGGCAGGAACATATTTGCGGTTCACGACAAGACGGAACATATACTCATCCATCCAGCGGTCGGTGATGACAAGGTGACCGTCGTTCGCACCCGGGCCCCAGCTGTTTTCGACGAGCCAGCGACGCGGAGCGCCGTCAGCATCCAGATCGACTCCGACGAGAGTCATGGCATGGGAAGATGCAGATGCATAGGTCCGGATACGGTCGGCCTTGTTCATTGAAAACGAAGTTCCGAGCAACGATTCATAATCATAATTGTCGAGATCGAGCAGACCGCGGTCACGGTCGAAGAATTTGCCGACATCGCAGGAAAAATACATCATCGTGCTGTCCTTGATCGAGCTGATGGCGACCTTCTTGATCTCTTCCATCGGAAGATTGATGTAGGTCCAGTTCTGACCGTCGAAGCTGTGGCGGTCGAGATCGATTTCATAGAGGGCATGATAGGGCCGCGTCGGATCGTTCATGAGCATGACATAGTCGGCCTTTAGATCATTGCCGGCATACTGCCGGTAGAATTCCTGCGGAGTGTAGGTACGGGTGTCTATGACATTGCCTTTTGAGTCGCGGCGGGTCCACTCGAACGTTTCGGGCGGAGTTCCGATCGTCAGCGCCAGAATGCGGTAGATTTCGCCGAGCATCCGCTCGGTTTCGGCTTCAATAGTTTTTTTAGATGCCTTCGACTCGGCCATTTTTCGCAGGCTCAGCCCGTCTTCGCGCAGTTTGAGCGAGAGAAGCTGACGCAGACGCGATGTGTTGTTGGCACTGAAGGATTCCTCCATAACCTCTGCCGGAACGATGCCATATTTCATGATATTGTCGCTCAGACCGGTATACTGACCGCCATCACTCAGCGGATTCTGGAAAAGCCACTGGACGCGTCGGTTGTCCATCGGAGCTGATGAAGTCTCGATGACTGCGCGCAGAAAGAGATTGGCCTTTTCAAGCTGATCATAGAAAAAGTTATAGCTCTGGGACAGTTTCAGCTCAGGCAGATCATGCTCGGCCATCATCTGAGAGCGAAGCACATTGAGCCCGGTGAAAAGCCAGCAACGCCCCGACGATTTCTGATCGGTTATACCCCGGCTCTTGACACGGTGGCTCATTTCGGCCGAAGTGGCCACACGTCCGTTGGCATTAGTCGCGATTTTGTCGATCGACGTGGCAGCCATCGCATTGCGCAATGCACGGTCGGAAGGGGTGTTTTCATACGTCGAACGGAGTCGTCCGAGCATTTCGGAGCTGATTCCGCCGCTGACAGCAGCAAAACCTGCAAACGAGACAGAGACTGCCGCCGCAAAGGAAACAAGGAGTCTGTTCATTGATCTTACAGTTTATTTGATTGGTTGATTACTTTTCACAAAGTTAATCAATCCGGCCGTCACTGCAAAACCGTCAGGGGCTGAGGGATCTCACTGAGGGGCCTCAGACCTCCTCGTCGATAGAATAGTTCAGGAAGTCGCAGAATGGCTTCAGCGCATGAAAACGGCGGGCCGTCTCCTCGGGCCATTCCGACGAAAGGAAATAATCCTCCGACAACGGCGAAAAAAGGCCATAGTTGGTCATTCTCAGATAGAACGCCTGCGGATGATCGCGGTCCCATCCCTTCGGGATTGTCTTGAGCATCGAACTGCACCAATGCGGGAAAGCCTCCTTCAGCGTCCGGTCATTGAGAATAGCCTCCCACTCTTCGATATTATCGACTATGGCGCGGCGCAACTTGTTGAGAACCGGACGTTCCATACACCATAGGCCACCGTAGAGGCCCGACCGGTGCGACTCGAACGGGCTTAGCTCAAGATAATAGCCTGCGCGGTCCGACTTACGCCCATAAGGCGAGAACGCCGCTGAAAAATAGGTCTTGTAGGGAGATTTGTCCGCACTGAAACGTGTGTCACGATAGATCCGGTAAACCGCCGTGCGGCCAGACTGTGAAGCCATTCCCGCTTCCCACGGGGTCATAGCTCCGATCACACGGTCAAGATCCGCGAGCCAGGCCAGCCGCAGATCATCGTATTCAGCCTTATGGGTCTGAAACCAGACGCGGTCATTGTTCTGTCCGAGCTGACGGAGAAATTCAAAAAGTCGCGGAATGTAACTCATAGGGATAATGTCGGGAGGTATGCTTTTACTCTATCATAGATCTTCCCACTCGGCATCCGAGATGCGCTCACGGAAATAGCGCGAGTTCTGTCCGGAGGCGGAAGACTTCTTAGAGGAAGTTGCATCAGCGGTTTCTTCCGCGGAGACATCTTCCCATTCGACATACTCGCCTTCGTTGGGATTGACGATTTTCTTTTTGCGGCTGCGCGGCGCCGACCATCCGCCGGGGCGCGAAGCGGCCTGCGCCTGTTCGGCAGCACGGCGGGCACTATTGATTGTTTCTTTGTAGGCGCGGCGCATTCGATAGACCGCCCAGGCCCCTTTGCACAAGGGCCACACGACAAAGATAACTAACAGTAGGATAATAAATTCCATGTAATCAAGGAGACTCGGTGAGGTGTGTTGGAAATTTTGTAGTCAGAGGAGTAATCCGTCGGCACAAGACTTCCGGCCGTAAGCGTCCGCGCATTCCCTGACAGGGAACGGTTCCGGACAGCGGCCGGCAGCGACAGAGACTCTTCTCAGGCCTCTTTGCGACCGACGAGAGAAAGAAGCATGTAGAACACGATTGTCCATCCAAGGCCGCAGACGCCGTCGGTTATGACAAAGAGGATTGCCGCAAGAATCAGCATATAGCGGCGGAAGTTTTCCTGAAACGCAAAATTCTTGAATTTCAGCGAAAACATTCTGAGGCTGCTGACCATCATCAGCGACATCAGAATAATAACAGCTGCGACCGCAAAGTTGTTGAACGCTTCTGTCCGGTGGAGCCATCCGACAAGACCGATCCAGAAAATCGCACATGCCGGAATCGGCAGGCCGATGAAAGAGGTCGTCTGACGCGTATCAATGTTGAATTTGGCCAGACGGAGAGCACCCATGACGGGTATGAGCAGCGCAATGAATGCCCAGGGGGAAATCTCATAGGCCGACCCTGTATTGAAATAATTGATCGTGTTAAAGAGAATCAGCGACGGGGCCAGTCCGAAACTGACCAGATCGGAAAGGGAGTCAAGCTCTTTTCCGAGATCGGAATAGGCATGGAGAAGCCGCGCTGAAGCGCCGTCACAGAAATCGAAAACAGCCGCCAGTCCGATGAACACGAATGCCCACTGGTAGCCGAACAGCGGCCCGAATGAATCACTGTAGTGGAACGCAAAGATACAGGCGATCGCTCCTGAAATGAGGTTGAGCGAGGTGATCGTATTCGGTATGGAGTTGATTATGCGTCTGAGCATGGCTATCTGTTGTGTTTGGGGGCGAGACGGGCCACTTCAGTGATGCCTCCGATGGTCTTGTCGCCTATTTTCACGAAGATTTCAGTGTCGAGAGGGAGATATATGTCCACCCGCGAACCGAATTTGATGAAGCCCATGTGGCCTTCTATGTTGGCTTCCTCTCCGGGCTGTGCGTAAGTCACAATTCGCCGCGCAACGGCTCCGGCGATCTGTCGCACGAGAATCCGACGCCCGTCGTGGGTGCGGATAACGACTGTCGACCGTTCGTTTTCAGTGCTTGATTTCGGCAGATAGGCCGACAGGAACCGTCCGGCATGATGACGGACAAGTTCGACAACGCCGTCGACCGGAAACCAGTTGGCATGGACATTGAACACCGTCATGAACACCGACAGCTGAATGACATCGCATTTCAGCACCTCAGGTTCGTAGGTACGCTCGAGCGCCACCACTTTTCCGTCGACCGACGAAACGACAACTCTGTCGCGGTTGCCGGAAAATGATCTGCGTGGCGATCGAAAAAAGTTCAGCACAAGGAAATAGAGAACCGCCGAGAGAGATGTAAATATGACAGGAATGGCCTCCGGGCGCATGAACAGCCACACCAAGCCATTGATCACAACCAATATACTTGCTAAGATAATCAGAATATTGGTTCCCTCTCTATGTATTTTCACTCTCATCTTCGGATAGAAAACCTCTAAGTTTATGCAAAAATACAAGATTTTTTTCAATTCGCGGCTATTTCAACCGCGAATTGAACGATTTTTGCGCCAAAACAGGTCTTATTTTCTACTTTTTTACAGAAGTTTTCCGCGTCTTGCCGGAGCCGGACTCCGGTGAGGACGCCGCTGAGGCCTTTCTCGCAGCTGTTTTTCGGGGCTTACGCTCCGGAATCCGGCGCAGAACCTGAGCCGAACGGGCCGGCAGATAGAGGCGTAGCCATTCGACGCCGTGAGGAGCATAGAGCGGATCGCTGAGCGTCAGATGGTCCACCTCGACAGCCACATTGCCGTAGCCGCCGAACGCGGGATCGTCAGTCGTCAGGACTACCTCATATTTTCCGGGCTGGGCAAGAATGCCATAATCGGCAAACGATTTCATCGGATTGAAATTAAACACAAACACGAGATCTCCACGGCTGTAGGCCAGAATCTGGTCGTCGTCTTTCTCCCATAGCTTCCGGACCGGCAGAGACTGGAAATTATAGACATTCGAGATCAGGCTGATCATCGAATTGTCGAACGCATTGAGCAATCTGTATTTAAGATCATCGCGATCGACGAGACTCCACTGACGGCGGGCATACTTATAGCTCCACCCGTTGCCTTCGCGCGGAAAGTCGATCCATTCGGGATGTCCGAATTCATTGCCCATGAAGTTGAGATAGCCGCCGTTTATGGTCGAAGCTGTCACAAGACGTATCATTTTATGGAGGGCCATGCCGCGACCTACTGTCATATCATTGTCATCGAGACTCATATGCCAGTACATCTTTTCGTCGATCAGACGGAAAATGACGGTTTTGTCGCCGACAAGCGCCTGATCGTGGCTTTCGACATAGGAAATTGTCTTTTCGTCTGAACGGCGGTTGGTCAACTCCCAGAAAATCGAGGTCGGATGCCAGTCCTCATCCTTTTTCTCTTTGAGAGTCTTGATCCAGTAGTCGGGAATACCCATTGCCATACGGTAGTCGAAGCCGATTCCGCCATCCTTGACAGGCACTGCGAGACCCGGCATGCCGCTCATCTCTTCGGCAATAGTGATAGCATGTGGGTTAACGGTATGGATCAGCATATTGGCCAGCGAGAGATAGGTGATTGCAGACGTGTCTTCATTTCCGTCATAGTAGTCATCGTAGCCGTTAAAGGCCTGACCGAGGCCGTGACTATAGTAGAGCATTGAGGTGACGCCGTCGAAACGGAAACCGTCGAAACGGAACTCTTCAAGCCAGTATTTGCAATTGGACAGCAGAAAATGGAGCACTTCGTTCTTCCCATAGTCGAAACAGAGCGAATCCCAGGCCGGATGCTCTCGGCGTC
This sequence comes from uncultured Muribaculaceae bacterium, assembly GCA_910586475.1. Taxonomy (GTDB): domain Bacteria; phylum Bacteroidota; class Bacteroidia; order Bacteroidales; family Muribaculaceae; genus Paramuribaculum. Next base: position 19,001 of record CAJUHM010000033.1, read on the forward strand.
CGTCGCCATAGAAATACTGGTTGTAGCTACCGTCGAGACGTCCGAGGCCCTCGGCTTCGTTCTTGACAGCGTGGGAATGCACGATATCCATAATAACAGCGATGCCGAGCGCATGCGCCTCATCAACAAGATGTTTCAACTCCTCAGCAGTGCCGAAACGCGACGAAGGGGCAAATAAATTCGAAACATGATAGCCGAACGACCCATAGTAGGGGTGTTCCTGGATGGCCATGATCTGAATCGCATTGTATCCGTCGGCGGCAATGCGCGGAAGCACATTTTCGCGAAATTCATCGTATGTTCCGACGCCTTCACGGTCCTGCGCCATTCCGATGTGGCATTCATAGATCAACAGGGGCTTCACATCGGGCTTGAAATTCTCGACACGCCACTGATAAGGCTTTTCAGGAGCCCAGACCTGCGCGGAGAAGAGATGAGTCGTCGGATCTTGCACAACTCGGGTCGCGTAGGCGGGAATGCGCTCACCTTCGCCGCCAGGCCATTTCACAACCATCTTATAGTGGTCGCCATGATGGATTGCCGTGGCAGGCAGCTTCACCTCCCACACTCCTGAACCGGGAAGACGGTAAAGCTCATAGCGAGCCATTGAGTGCCAGTCGGAGAAGTCCCCGATAAGGGTTATTGATGTGGCGTTGGGCGCCCATTCGCGGAACACCCACGAACCGTCGGCCTGACGGTGGAGCCCGAAATAATTGTGGGCGTTAGCAAACTCGCTGAGCTGACCTTTGGTGCCGGCGAGCTCTTTCAGTTTGCGGCGCACATCTTCGTGACGGCCCACGATGGCGTCAGCGTAAGGTTCAAGCCAGGGATCATTCTTTATCAAGGGGAGACGTGAGGAAGACTTCTTTGTTTTGGCCATGGTTTCGAAATGTTTGTTAGAGGAGAATTGGTTAAGTTGGAATGAAACAGTCGTTTCGTTCGCAAACTTAATAAAAAACATTCGGGTTGCCAACGATTAGCAGTTAAAATCCTCTCTTTAGGCCAATAAAAAATGTTATGCGAGATTCCTGATCAGAATCCGGCGCATCCGGTCAGTCTTTGTTCCGCGGCGTGAGGCGTAGTCGGCAAGCTGGTCTTCGGCAATCTGTCCGACCATGAAATACCGTGCGTCGGGATTGGCTATGTACAGTCCGGTGACTGTCGAAGCCGGCGTCATGGCCCCGTTTTCCGTCATCGTGATTCCGAGACGCTCGAGCGGCAACAGCCTGCATAGCTCAAGATTGAGAGTCTGGTCGGGAAGCATCGGATAGCCCATTGCGGGACGGATGCCCCGATATGCGCCGCCGAAAATCTCACGCGGCGTCAACGATTCGTTCGGAGAGTATCCCCAGATATCGCGGCGTACAAGCCAGTGGAGATACTCCGAGGCAGCCTCGGCAAAGCGGTCGGCAAGCGTGCGAGTCAGTATGTTCCTATATGGGTCGTCGGCCGCCTCACTGATGGCGCGGCGCAGGACGCTGCCGGTTGTCACGGCAAAAACACCGACATGATCACCTTCGGCGGCAACGTAATCGGCCACGGAAAGACAATGACCGCTTTCGCCAGGATGCTGCTGACGCAACACTGGGACAGTCGCCGGACCGACCGTAAGCGTATCGTCCGTAGCTGAAGCCGGATAGATTGCAACAGCACCCGAAACCACCGGACCGCCATCACTCTTCAGAGCTGCGATCAACTCAAGCGCGTCGTCATAGAGCCGCAGTGCCTCGCGGGCTTTCTCCGGACTCCCGCCATGACGGAGCGCCCATTCCTCCCGACAGGTCCGGTCTGAACAGTGGGGCGCATCGCAATCGAGTTTCCACGCATGGAAAAACGGACGCCAGTTGATCAGACCGACAACGTCGTCGACCGGCAGCGACTCGAGAATCCGCACCTCAGAGACCCTCGGAACCGGAGCGGGCGTCGGTTTGGCTTTACGACGCCCGGTGGCCTCTTCGAGAGAAAGCAGCGAAGGCCGGCTGTGAGCCGCGACAATCGCAGAATAGTCCTCGCGCAGTTTTTCGACAAATTCGCCTCGCTGGGAATCGCTGAGCAGACGCGAAGCGATCAGCGGTGTCTGAGCGGCATCCGTGGCATGCACGACCACAGAATCTGTCACCGGCGCAATTTTCAACGCCGTATGGATCTTCGACGTCGTGGCTCCACCGACAATAATCGGAATGTCGAGTCCGGCCCGGGAAAGAGCGTCGGCCACATTGACCATTTCGCCAAGCGACGGAGTGATAAGCCCTGAAAGACAGATGACATCCGGCTTCTCGCTCCGTGCCTGCTCCACAATAGTCTCGGCCGGAACCATCACTCCGAGATCAACAACCTCAAAGTTGTTGCATTCGAGCACGATGCTGACAATATTTTTTCCGATGTCATGGACATCTCCTTTGACTGTCGCAAACAGAACTTTGCCGGTGCAGGCCGCGCGGTTGCCACTGCTCTGAGCCTCGATTTCCGGCCGAAGGATCTCGACTGCCCTCTTCATCGCACGGGAAGCCTTGACCACCTGCGGCAGAAACATCTTCCCTTCACCGAATCGTCGGCCGACCTCCTCGATACCCGCCATCAGCGGACCTTCGACTATACCGACAGCTTTTGCTCCGCCGCCGAGAGCTTCGGCGATATCTGCGTCAAGATGATCACACACGCCTCTGATCACAGCGTCAGTCAGTCGTCGGTCAACAGGGATCTGACTCCGGTCGGCCGAATCCGACGCGTCAGCCGTCACCGCACTGAGACTCTCCATCGCATAGTTGCCAAGAGAACCGGCCGCATCATTGTCGCCACGGATAATGAGATCCTCGATCATTGTCCGCAGATCGGCCGGAATATCGTCATAGACGACTGACGAATTCGGATTTACAATCGCCATATCCAGTCCCGCGCGCGACGCATGGTAGAGAAAAACAGCATGCATTGCCTCGCGCAACGGATTGTTGCCGCGAAACGAGAATGAGAGATTGCTCACTCCCCCGCTGACTTTCGCACCGGGCAGATTAGTCTTGATCCATGACGTCGCCCGGATGAAATCGCGCCCATAGAAATCATGTTCGGGAATGCCGGTCGCGACTGCCATTATATTGGGATCAAAGATGATATCCGACGGCGCCACGCCGACCTCCTGAGTCAGCAGCCGGTAGGCCCGCCCGCATATCTCTATCTTCCGCTCATAAGTGTCGGCCTGACCCTTTTCGTCGAAAGCCATAACGACCATTGTGGCCCCGAAATCCTTTATTTCCTTCGCCTTGCGCAGAAATTCCGCTTCCCCCTCTTTGAGCGAGATCGAATTGACCACTCCTTTTCCCTGCAGACATCTGAGCCCCGCCGAAACGACAGCCCAGTCCGAAGAGTCAATGACGACCGGTACTCTCGCCACATCAGGATCAGATGCTATGAGATTCAGGAAATGAGTCATCTCGGCCGGAGCGTCAAGCAAAGCGTCGTCCATGTTGACGTCGACCATCATCGCTCCGCTTTCGACCTGGGCAGCAGCGATCGATGCCGCCTCTTCATAGGACTTCCCCTTTATCAGACGCAGAAACTTACGGGAACCTGCCACATTGCATCGCTCGCCGATGTTGACAAAATTGTTTTCAGGCGTGACTGACGTCACCTCAAGTCCGGACAGTCTCAGAACTCCACTACGAGTCAACGGCTTGCGGGGCTCCGCTCCGTAAGCGAGTTCCGCAACGAGGCGGATATGTTCGGGAGTCGTTCCGCAGCAGCCGCCGATGACATTGACCATTCCCCGTGAAAGATACGGCTCTACAGCATCAGCAAATTCCACTGCCGTCTCGCGATACTGCCCAAGCGCATCGGGTAGCCCGGCATTCGGATGACAGCTGACCGGAAACGGAGACATGGAATGCAGCGTCTCTAAATAAGGCCCCATGTCACGTGCTCCCATCGAACAGTTGAGACCAAGGCTCACGACATTCTCAAAACCCTCGATCGAGACAAGAAGCGCCTCAAGCGACTGGCCAGAAAGAATACGGCCGCTGCGATCAGACACTGTGACGGAAACCATCACCGGAATCTGCCGGCCAATGCTCCGTGAGACATCCCGTGCCGCCATAAGCGCGCTTTTCAGATTAAGCGTGTCAAAAACCGTCTCAGCAAGAATCAGATCCGAGCCGCCATCGACCAGCGCGGCAATTTGCTCGCGATAGGCCCGGCGCAGATCATCGAACGTTATGTTTCGCATCGCAGGATCTTCGACCTGCGGGCTCATCGAGGCCGAACGGTTTGTCGGTCCGACCGAGCCTGCCACCCAGATCCGGCGACCGAGAAGTGCCGACATCTCATCAGCAACTTTCCTTGCGACAGCTGCCGCCCCGCGGTTAATCTCTCCGACGTAAGCCTCAAGCCCATAGTCGGACTGGGAAACAGCATTGGCATTAAACGAATTTGTCGATATGATATCGGCCCCCGCAAGAACATATTCCCTGTGGATGCACGCAATCGCATCGGGGCTTGTCAGCGACAGTATGTCGTTGTTGCCTCTCAGATCACAGTTCCAGTCGCGGAAACGTTCGCTTCTGAAGTCCCGCTCCGTCAGATCAAGACGTTGGATCATTGTCCCCATCCCGCCATCAAGCACAAGGACTCTATCAAGTACTGACTGCTGAAAATCTTTGCTCATCCCTGATCAGAATATTTGAGATGCAACTTCTCTGACACTCTCAGCCGCATGGATCGTATAGAAATGAACCCCCGGGACTCCACGCGCAATCAGTTCGCGGCACTGAGCGACACTCCACTCGACTCCGATGCGGCGCACTTCTTCATCATCCTTCGCCTTACGCAACTCCGAAGCAAGAGCTTCGGGAATCTCCGAACGGAAAATTTTCGGTAGAACAGACAGATGCGACGCACGTGTAATCGGCTTTATCCCCGGAATAATAGGCACCGTTATACCCTCCTGACGGCAACGGTCGACAAATTCAAAAAACTTCGAATTGTCAAAAAACATCTGCGTAATAAGATAGTCCGCCCCGTTGGCAACTTTCTGTTTGAGGAAACTGATGTCCGAAGTCATATTGGGGGCCTCCTCATGTTTCTCCGGATAGCAGGCCATTCCGTAGCTGAAAGGCGTCTCGATCCCCTCGATCGCAGTGCCATACAGACCGCGGCCGGAGTTGAACTCATTGATCTGATTCTGAAGGTCAAGGGCATAGTCATTATAGTCATCCCCATTGTGGCCAAAACGGTCGAAAGGCTTGTCATCGCCCCGAACGACAAAAAGATTCGTTATCTCAAGAAAATTCAGGTCCAAAAGGGCATATTCCGTCTCTTCACGGGTAAACCCCTTGCATATGATATGAGGCACAGGCGTGATTCCGTAGCGATATTTCAGCGCGGCGGCCACAGCCACCGTGCCGGGACGCCGCCGGATGCTCACCTTACGGTGCGACCCATCGGGCTGAGGCTGATAGATGCTCTCACTATGGTGCGATGTGATATTAATGAACTTAGGATCAAATTCCCGCAGGCGGTCAACTATGTCATACACCCGATTAATACTGTTTCCCTTCACGGGAGGGAGAATCTCGATTGAAAAAAGTGGCCTGTCCGTATTACGGATAATATCGATAACTTTCATAAGCTAACCATTGAGAATATGATCAGAAATTAGTGTGATGAAACGGCCCGCAACGTACTATATGTAACCATGATGACTGCCGAAGCTCAGCGTTGCGCCGTGTGTCAAAGATCAAAATTACAACAACATTCCGTCCTGACAAAATTTACGGCCAAATTTCAGGCAAAAAAACCTCCGCACTTGCTTAAGTGGGAAAGAATAATTATCTTTGCAACTGAAAATGCCCGGATGGCGGAATCGGTAGACGCGTTGGTCTCAAACACCAATGGAGCAATCCGTGCCGGTTCGATCCCGGCTCCGGGTACTGATAATGGCTGATAATCTCATGATTTTCAGTCATTATTTCTTTTATTAAGGGTGTGACAAAGACATACTATATCAAGGGGAATAAACGATCCAAGACTGAACCAAACCTATTTTGAAGAAATATCGCCCATGCGAGACAACGGGTAAGCGGCTATGAATTGTTTTCCCTGTATTCCTTCGGACTTTGCCCTGTCATGCGGCGAAAGAAACGGCACAGGTATGCGTCATCTTTGAAATTCACGTCCAATGCTATCTCCTTTATAGGTTTCCGTGTTGTCAGCAGCAATGTTTTTACCTCTACGACTGTCTGTTGATCGATAATCTCTTTTGGCGATGGCTGTCCGTTCCTGGCACAGATCTTATTCAGATATGACGAGGTTATATTCAGTTTGTCGGCATACTCTGCCACGCTCATGTTGTCTTTGCTGTGCAGTGCCAATAGGGAATAAAAACGGTTCATGATTTTTCGTGAGCCGGAATCCATTTTTCTGCCTTTTCCGTCTGCATTGTTTTTGATGTAATCCTCCACCGCGAGGAAAAGAGTGAGGAAATGGGAGGTAAGCTCCGAGTCTTGATAAGAGTTACCGGTTGCGTCTTGCAGAAAATGCCAGATGTGGCACCATGAATCAATGAGCCGGTATAATGTTTTCGAGAGATGAAACACCGGCTCGATTTCCACTGCATACCAATAGGCCGTGGTGGGTATGCGGTATGACACTTCCTGATAGATTCGCTCCGGTATAATTATTATCTCGGCGGAGAAATCAGTACTTACGGAATGCCATATCACGGATACTTCCTCGGCAAGCATGATGAAGTCTGCCGTTGCCAATCTATGCCTCGATACATTTATGGAAACAGCCGCCTCGCCGGATTTAACAAGGACAAGCAACATCCCGCAGAACCGATATTTTACGCCAAAAGCAGCTCCGGCCGGTAGTGTATTTGTATTCTGTCGTGTCATAGTAAGCGCGAATTTACGAATTTGTCCTGAAATATACCATAACTGGAATTATATTCACCAAATTATCTTTAGGATTAATGCTAATTTTGCAAACTAAAAACCGGATATGGAAATAACAGACAAGGAGCTACAGACTTCACCGATTCATTCTCTGTTTCGTAAATATTTTTACCCGACCCTCGGCGGTATGCTCGCCGTATCGCTTGTAACTGTTACCGATGGAATATTTGTCGGTAACGGCGTTGGTGCCGATGGTGTTGCTGCCGTAAATCTCGTATGGGCACCGTTGATGCTCTTTGTCGGGCTTGGCCTTATGCTCGGCATGGGCAGTTCTGTTGCTGCCTCCATTGCGCTGGCAAAAGGAGATGTGATAACAGCGAGGAGGCATGTAGCCCAAAGTATGATTTTCGGTTTTTTGACCGTCTCTTTTGTTGTGTCCGTCATGTTCATATCTCCTGCTGCAACCGTCAGAATTCTTGGTGCCTCAGACACTCTGACAGGCGTGTCAGTAGAATACCTCGTTTATATCCTTCCCGGATTCCTGTTTGACATCTTTGCCATGATAGGACTGTTTGTACTCAGAGTAGACGGGAATCCGAAGCTTGCAATGTGGTGTACCGTATTGCGGGCGCTGGTAAACATCATATTGGATTATGTATTGATTTTCCCTTTGGGAATGGGAATAAAAGGAGCTGCTATTGCCACATCGCTTTCTTATGTTGTCGGTGCTGCTGTCGTGCTTGTCTACCTCACAGGTTACGCGAGGTCACTCAGACTGCTTAATCCGATAAATCCGGCAAGTTGGAAAGGATGTATGAATAACATCTGGCTACAATGCAAAATCGGCGTTTCGGGTATGCTTGGTGAGGGTGTCATGGCGTTGACAATGTTTCTTGGAAATATAATGACGATGAAATATCTCGGCGATGCAGGGGTCGGAGCATTCGGATTGATATGTTATTATCTGCCGTTTGTATTTCTTGTAGGCAACTCAATAGCCCAAGGCGCACAGCCGATTATAAGTTTCAACTACGGTTACGGTGACTTTCAGCGCGTGAAATCGACGGAAAGGGTTGCCATAAAGACGGCGATAATCAGCGGATTTATAATGGGGGCGTTGTTTTTGCTTGGAAGATACCCGCTGACAGATATTTTTCTTTCGGTTGAAAGCACTTCCGGCAATATAGCCGTTTCTGCATTCCCTTATTATGCGCTTTGTGCCGTACCATATATATTCAATATCGCTTCCATAGGCTATTTCCAAAGTATCGGCAAGGTTGCCCCCTCCATAGTATTTTCCTTGCTTAGAGGCCCGATATTTCTTATCCCCTCGTTTTTGTTACTCCCGACTGCAATAGGGGTAACGGGCATCTGGATTGCATTGGCTGTATCGGAGCTATTGACTGCCGTATGCATATGCGGTTATTATTGGAAACATCATAAATAGTTTCTCGGACTACAGCTGTTAACCTTTGGAATCCCAGGACTGTTTTCAGCATTGCTTTGAGAATTCGGTGAGAAAATACCCCTAATATATCAAGCACAACTTATTAACTGTGCCGTGATAGAAATAATCAAGTGTTTTGCACTATAGTATTTTCTTCCAGTTCCTGTTTTCTACTCTTGCTTTTTGTCACAAGACATACGCCGATAAAAATCAGCATCACAGCTATCAGTTTTTGAAGATTAAATGTATCCATGCCTAATGTTATTGCGACAGCACAAGCCACTACAGGCTGAATGTAATTATACATACCTGCAACAGTGGGTCGCAGGATCTTTTGACCAACAACCACTAAGGCATAGGTCGAATATGTAGCTCCGATAACGATGAATAACAAAGCCCCTACTTCAGCAATATCCAAAGAAGCCCAGTCTGTATCCAGAAGTTTATCTGCGGAAAATGGGACAGCTATAATAAACGAGTATGTAAACATCCACTTCATTATGGTTACAAGAGAGTATTTGTTCACAAAATCCTTATATACTACAATGTAAAGCGCATAGCTCAATTGTGCGGCAAGGACAAGCAAATCCCCCCCATATAGCCAATGGATTAGGAGCAAAAACCTCATTGGAAGAAGTATTTCCGCAGATTAACAATAATGCGCCGGCAGCTCCAGATGCAATACCTCCGATTTTCATACCGGTTATAGGTTCTTTCAATATAAAGGCTGCCAAGACCATTGCCCATAGAGGCCAGGGCTGACGCATCTTAATTTTTTACAACATCAAAACTTTTTAAGGCATAAA